>NZ_JALVTW010000030.1 GCF_027023985.1 Persephonella sp.
GTTTTTCTATTCTCTAATCAGTAACAGAAACAAAATGCTTAGAAAATTTCATAAGTTTACGAACTCTATTGCGATTTTAGATGAAATTCAGTCAATTCCTCACAAATATTGGCTAGTTATTAGAGAAGTTTTAACCAGAATGGCAGAAAGATTTAACTTTTATGTGATTTTTTCTACAGCAACCCAGCCTTTGATATTTGAAAAAGAAAAAGCAGAAGAAATAATCAATTTCAAACTCTATTTTGAAAAACTAAACAGATATGAAATAAATGTTGATAAAAGCCCAAAGACCATTGAAGAGTTTTATAACAGTTTGAACATTTCAGAGGATAAAAGATATCTTTTTATCTTAAATACGGTAAATGCAGCAAAACAACTTTACAACTTTTTGAAAAATGATTTTCCAGAAGATATTGTATTCCTCTCAACTTATCTTGTTCCAAAAGAAAGACTAAACAGGATAAAACTTTTGAAAAGTCAGCAGAAAAAGATAGCTGTTTCTACACAGCTTGTTGAGGCTGGCGTTGATATTGATTTTGATGTGGTCTACAGAGATTTTGCACCTTTCGACAGCTTAAACCAATCAGCTGGTAGATGTAATCGGGAAGGGAAAAAAGAAAAGGGGCAGTTTGTTGTTTTAAATCTAAAAGATGAAAATGGTAGATTCTACCATTCATATATCTATGATACTGTTTTGACCCATCTGACAAATGAAATTTTAGAAAAAGAAAAGTATGAAGAAAAAGATATGTATGATTTGGTTAACTCCTATTATAAAAAACTCCAGCAGGTAAAATCAGATAAGGTTTCCCGAGATTTACTTGAAATGCTTTACAATCTGAAATTTGATGGCGAATGGGAAAAAGGAAAAATTAACTCTATTAATGATTTTGTGCTGATTGATGAAGATTTTTATAAAGAAGATGTTTTTATAGAACTTGATGATGAGGCAAAAGAGATATGGCAGGAATATTCAAAAATATGGCAGATGCCCGACTTATTAGAAAGAAAGAAAGCATTTGACAGTATTAAAGCAGATTTTTATCAGTACGTAGTCTCTGTTCCTGTAAAAGAAGACACTCCCAAAATAGAACATAATTTTTATTATGTTCCACACTCGTTTCTTGATGAATATTACGACCTTGAAACAGGTTTTAAGACTAAAGGAAATTTGTATTTTGAAATCTAAGAGGGTGCTTTTACTCCCTCACGAGTTTTAGTAAGAGGATAATAAGTATTAAGGTATAAGTTTCGTGATCCAATTTTCTCACCTCTTTATATTATTTGTTTCTGTAAAGCGTACCTATAAGGAATTGAAAAATTTTGGCGACCAAAAATCTGAGTCTGTCAATCGCAGATTTTTGAACCTTAATTGAGACAAAATCTCACAGGAAATTTAGCTAAAATTTAAATCTCGGCTTTGTATACCAAAGGTTTGTCGATCTCCAGGGATTTTTGCAGGATTGGAGGTCGACTGAAAATTAAATCAATTTGACAAGGACTATAATTTTTCGTATATTTAATCTCAATAAGATATATCAACGGCTATTTGACAACAGAATATGAAATCAATTTCAGGGTTTTTAGCGTGCCTATGAGGAATTGAAACCAAGGAAGATAAATAATACAAAGAAACCTGTAAATATATGTTTTTAGTGTGCCTATAAGGAATTGAAACGAGCAAGAAATGTCAATATTCATTGCCAAATCTAATCGTTTTTAGTGTGCCTATAAGGAATTGAAACGCTCTTTTTTGGCCATGTGTATTTTTGCAAGTGCTTTTCTTAATTTTAGATTGCCTATGAGGAATTATTGACGTTTAAGAAAGTATAATTTAATTTTAAAGTTATGGGGGAGTTGCAGAATATTAATGGGACATTAATATGGTATTACTATATTTGCTCAAGGGAAGTTTGGCTAATTGGGCACAGTATAGAAGCTGATCAGGAAAGCGATTTTCTTTTACTCGGAAGACATATCCATGAGATTTTTTACAAAAGACAGAAAAAAGAATTTATGATAGACAATACCATCAAAATAGACATCATCTCTTCTAAAAAAGTCATTGGAGAAATCAAAAAATCCTCAAAATACCTAAAAAGTGCTAAAATGCAAGTCGCATTTTATCTTTATTACTTGAAGCAAAAAGGAATAAATATAGAAGGCGAACTTCTTATACCGGAAGAAAGAAAAAGAGAAAAAATAAAACTAACCACAGATTTAGAAAAAGAACTTAAAAAATCTATTACAGAAATTAAAAAGATTTTAAAAATGGACAAACCGCCACAGCCAAAAAAAATACCTTACTGCAAAAATTGTGCTTATAAAGAGATGTGCTGGAGTTGAAAATTGAAAAAACCCATATATATTTTCAATGACGGACAGCTTAAAAGAAAAGATAACACACTTCTATTCATCAAAGAAAATGAAAAGAAAATACTTCCTATAAATGCAATATCAGAAATTCACGTATTTGGAGAAATAGATTTAAACAAAAGAGTTTTAGAATTTCTAACCCAAAATAAAATTCCTATTTATTTCTATAACCGTTACGGTTATTACATCGGAAGTTTTTATCCAAGAGAATATCTAAATTCAGGTTTAATTATCTTAAAACAGGCTGAATTTTATCTAAAACATGAAGAAAGAATGTTTTTAGCAAAAAGTTTTGTTCCAGGTGCCGTTTCAAACATACTAAAAAATCTCATTTATTATAAAAAATCAAAAGAGGAGTATATAAAACCTTATATTGAAGAAATTTTAGAAAAATCAAAAGAAATTGATTCAAAAGAAGATATTCCGTCTCTAATGGCATTAGAAGGAGAAATAAGAAAGAAATATTACGAAGCATTTAATGTGGTTTTAAACATTGGAGATTTTTATTTTGACAAAAGAACAAAAAGACCCCCAGAAAATCCCTTAAATACCCTAATCAGTTTTGGAAACTCATTAATATATACTACCATTTTATCCCAGATTTACAGGACACACCTTGATGCAAGAATTGGCTATCTTCACGAAACAAATCAGAGAAGTTTTAGCTTGAATTTAGATTTAGCAGAAATTTTTAAACCAATTATTGTGGATAGAGCTATTTTTAGCCTGATAAATAAAAACCAGATTCAACTTAAACATTTTGAAGAAGATATTGATTATACATACTTGAATGAAAAGAGAAAAAAGATATTTATACAGGTCTATGAAGAAAAACTTAATACCACCATTAAGTATAAGAATCTTGGAAAAGTCTCTTACAGAAGACTAGTAAGACTTGAGTGCTATAAACTTTATAAACATTTCTTTGGTGAAGAGATTTACAAACCATTTGTAGCGAGCTGGTGAGATATGTTTATTATTCTTGTGTATGATGCCAATGAAAAAAGAGTTCAAAAATTCCACAAAACATGCAAAAAATATTTAACATGGGTTCAAAATAGTGTATTTGAAGGGGAAATCAGTGAAGCTACCTTGAGAATTCTAAAAGATGAGCTAAAAGAGATAATGGATGAAAATGAAGATAGTATTTTGATTTACAAGTTCAGAACTAAAAAGTATTATGATAGGGAAAGCATAGGAGTATTAAAACCTTCCCATGAAGATTTATTTTTTTAAAAAAAGGGGCTAAAGAAGCCCCTGAAAGAGATTTATTCAACGTCGCATTTGACGTTGTAGAGAATGTCATCTGTTGGATGTCTGTATAATGGCATATCAAGTCTTTTCTCATCAAGGTAGTGTCCAATAAATCCGATTGTTCTACCAAGAACGAAGAATGCGTTAAATGCCCCTGCACTAATCAGCTCATCTATTTCTGCGTCAGAGTATCCGAGAGCTCTGAACATATCCACAAGGAGAACACCGATTGTTCCATCAACGTTGAGAATAAGGTTTTCTTTTTTAGAGGTTGTTACTTTTTCTACCTCGAGGGCATAGTCTAAGAGCTCTGTGCTTGGGAAGTTTTCTTTTGCATAGTTTTTGAGAAGCTCAACCCTTTTATCTGGGTTTTTAGTAGATTTAATTCTGTGTCCAATTCCTGGGATAGGTATTTTTTCAACTTTTTTCATGTAATCAACAAATTCAACAGGATCCATTCCCTTTTCTTTTGCCATCTTGAAGTATTTAGCAGCACCGTCAATAGCACCGCCAAATCTTGGTCCTATTGTGAGAATACCAGTAACGATAGAAGACATAAGGTCTTTTCCTGCTCTTGCAGTTACTTTAGTGTTGTGTGCACCTGAAACAGCTGGACCGTGGTCTGCAACTACTTTAATAACCATATCAATGAAATTAGATGCCCATTCTGGGAATTTTTTCTTGAACCAGAGGAGTCCTATAACATCAGCAATAGAGTATCCTTTTTCAACAACTTCTGATATTGGAACTCCACAGTATGTAGCTTCTTCTCCTCTGTCATCAGAAATTGTGCAGATGAAGTTTGTAGGTCTTCTTACTTTTCCAGCTTTTACTGCTTTTGCATAGTCCTCAGGGATTGGTGGAACTTCTGGTTCTTGGATTTCTGGGATTTCACCTTTTGCTTTTAGTTCTTCATAAACACCATTTATAAGCTCTGGAAGGTCGTTGAATGATTGTGGAACGTGTGCTCCAGCTTCTTTTAAAGCTGCATTTTTAGCATCAGCTGTTTCTGCTTCTGCTCCAGCTTTAGCTCCAGCGTGTCCAAACTGAACTTCTCCACCAAAATGTTTAGAAATAGTTCCGATACACCATGCTATAACAGGTTTTGTAATTCTTCCGTCTTTTATAGCCTCTGCTACTTTATATTCAAGGGTTCCACCTACTTCACCAAGTAGAACCATCATCTTAACTTGTGGATTTTTCTCATATCTGAGCATGTGGTCGAGGAAGTCTGTTCCTGGGTATCTATCACCACCGATAGCTATACCCTCAGCAAGACCATTTGCATTTCTTGCTATAACGTTTGAAAGCTCGTTGAAAAGACCACCAGACCTTGTAACAAGTCCTACAGAGCCGGGTCTGTGGAGTTTTGAGTTAACAATATTTTCAATTGTTCCACCTGTGTTTGCTATTCTGAAAGCTCCCGGTGCAATACCACCAACAGTAGCAGGACCGATAATCCATTTTCCAAGTTCTTTTGCTTTTATTCTCATTATTCTTGCAAATCTTTCTGGAATACCCTCAGCTGTAATAGCAATTGTTCTGATTGTTGGAATATCAAGGGCTTCCATTGTAACGTCATAAGCTGTTCTAAAGGAAGCAAAGTTCAGTAGAACATCTGCTTCAGGAAAGTCTTTAGCTGCTTCCGTTGTTGATTTATAGATAGGAATCATTATTTCTTGTGTTCCGTAGAAAAACTTATCAAACTTTCTTGATTGTGTTGGAGCAACAATCGCAGCAATAGATGGTTCTCTTCCAACCACATAGTCATAGTCAAGCATTCTCTGGATAGCATTTCTGTTTAAGTTCCAGAAGATAGCTTTTGTGTTCCTATCAAAAAGTAAGTAGTCAGGTTTGCTCATTTAAAAACCTCCTTTGCTTGTTTTAAGTTTTAAAAAGGGCTAAAAGCCCTCCTGTTTAAGCTGCTTCTTTTTCAGCTTCTTGAATAGCTTTTTTAACTATTTCTGTCATGTGGGTTTCTGGTCCGTAAACTTCTATTGGAAGACCAAGTTGTTCTGCTGCTTCTTTTATCTTCTTCAGACCAATTTCATAGTTTGGACCACCTCTTCTTACATATATCTTAACGCCAACTTCTCTGAGTTTGTCAGCATATTCTTTCATCGCATCAATGATACCTTCAAATGTTTTAGCAACATCTGTGAAGTTAGCAATAGCACCACCAATGATTAAGATTTTTGGTCCTTTTGGATGTTTGCTTCTTGTCATAAGGTCAAAAACAGTTTTTACATACTCTCTTGTTTCTGCTCTTGAAGGGTTACCTGAGTATTCTCCGTAGTTTGCAAGCTCTTTAACATATCCAAGGTCTGCAACAGTATCAGCATAAACAACTGAGGCACCACCACCAGCAACAAGTGTCCATATTCTTCCTTCAGGGTTGAGGATCGTAAGTTTTAATGAAGCACCAGATTTTTCGTCCATTTCTTTGATGTATTTTTCCTCTGGAGAAAGGTCTCTTCCAAATCCGGCTGGGAATTCAAGCTCACCCCATTTTCTTCCTGCAACAAATTGTGCAGTATCATCAACCCTTCCAACAAAATCAAGGGGATAAACTTTGTTTCCGACCATTACAAGTGGGTTAATTTCAAGATATGTAAAGTGAAGGTCTCTAAAGAGTTTGTAAAGTCTATATACAAAGTCAGCAAATTTTTCTTTATCTTTAATATCTGCTGGAACATTTTCTTCTATAAGTTTTTTAATTTCTTCATCTGAAGCTGTTATAGGTATTCTTACCTCAACAACTTTATCCCAATTTTCCTCTACTTCTATTCCGCCGAAAGCAGACATATAAATAATATCTTCGTCTTCACCTGTTGTGATTGCTACGTAGTATTCTTCTTCTGGTTTGTGTGGAACAAAAGGTTCTACTAAAAAGTGTGTTAAATGTCCTTTTACTCCATTAATCTCAACTTCTTCAGACATTTTTTGTTTTATCCATTCTTTAGCATCTTCCCATGTTACGTCACCAGGTTTTTCCTTTTTGAAGAAAATAAGTCCAAGCTTTCCTCTTTTACCAAAAAGCATATCCGGTTTTGCAACAAGTGGAGTTTCTTTTACCCATGGATACTGCTCAGGAACTTTGTCAAGATCAGTTTCAGGAGTGATTAAGATTGATTTGAAATCATACTCAAAGGCACCGTCAAAATACTCTTCCCAGTTTTGAGCTAAAATTCTCTTCCCATCATACTCTCTAATACCTCGTTGAGCCATTTATGTCCTCCTTAAATATTTGAATTTCAAAAGAAAATTATATCAGTAAATTTGCATAAACAAAAAATAAGGGACGCTTCCCATTTTTGAGAAACGCCCCTATCAAAAAGCTTTTTAGAGAAATCAATATTTTTCAATTAGCCTTCTAAAAGTGTATCAATTATTCTATTGAATGTTTCAGAAGGTCTCATTGCTTTTGTGGCTTGCTCATCATCCGGATGATACCAGTCTATATCTACAGGCTTACCTTCTGCAGCTTTAATCTCTTCAAGGATTTTCTCTTCATTCTCTTTAAGGTCTGCATATACTTTTGCAAACTTCTCAGCAAGCTCTTTGTCTTTGTCTTGAGATGCGAGAGCTTCTGCCCAGTAGAGTGCAAGGTAGAAGTGAGAACCTCTTGTGTCTAACTCACCAACTTTTCTCTTAGGTGTTTTGTCATTTTCAAGGTATTTTCCAACAGCCTGGTCAAGTGTTTCAGCAAGGATAAGGAGTCTTGGATTTTCTTCTTGATAAATAGCTTTTATCTGTTTGTATGCGTGTCTTAATGCCTCAACAAAAGCGAGGAATTCTCCAAGGGAATCCCATCTTAAGTGTCCTTCTTTTTTGAACTGCTCTACGTGTCTTGGAGCAGAACCACCTGCACCTGTTTCAAACAATCCACCACCTGCAATAAGTGGAACAATAGAAAGAGACCTTGCAGATGTTCCAACCTCAATAATTGGGAACAGGTCTGTAAGATAGTCCCTTAAAATATTTCCTGTTACAGATATTGTATCTTCGCCGTTTCTAAATCTTGCAAGGGTAAATTTCATAGCATCTTGAGGTGCTTTTATATAATAATCAACACCTTCAAGGTCATATTTTGGCAGTTCTTCTTTAACAATCTCAATGAGGTTTCTATCATGGGCTCTATATTCATCAAGCCAGAATACAATTGGAAGACCTGATTCTTTAGCTCTGTTTACAGCAAGTTTAACCCAGTCTCTTATAGCAAGGTCTTTAGTGATACAGCTTCTCCAGATATCACCTTCATTTACACAGTGCTCTATTAAAACATTTCCTTCCTCATCAACAACCTTCATTTTTCCATCTGCAGGTGGGAAGAATGTTTTATCGTGTGAACCGTATTCCTCTGCTCCCATAGCCATAAGACCAACGTTTTGGACAGTTCCTATTTTTGTTGGGTCAAACTGTCCTCTTGCTTTTATGTCCTCAACGATTTCTTTATACATTGTTGCGTAAGACCTATCTGGAATAGATAAAACTACGTCATCAACTTCGCCAGATGGTCCCCATCCTTTAAGACCGTTTTTAATTACAGCTGGAACTGATGCATCAATGATAACGTCGTTTGGCATGTGGAGGTTTGTTATTCCTTTATCAGAGTCAACCATATACATTCTTGGTCTTTCTTGGTAGATTTCTTCTATTGTTTTCTTAATAGCTTCTCTTTCTTCCTCTGGAAGTTGCTCAAGTCTGTTTTCAAGTTCCTGCATTCCAAACTCTGGTTTCCAGCCAAGTTTTTCTAATGTATCAGCGTGTCTTTCAAACAGTTTTGCATAATAAACTCTGATAGCATCCCCAAAGATAACAGGGTCAGAAACCCTCATCATTGTGGCTTTTACGTGGAGAGAGAAAAGAATATCTTCTTCTTTAGCTGTGTTTATTACTTCTTCAAAGTATTTTCTAAGCTTGCTTCTGTCCATGTATGTTCCATCAACAACATCGCCTTTTCCAACTTCTACTTCTTTTAAAACTGTTTGATTTCCATTTTCATCTTCAAAGATATATTTGATTTTTGTGTCTTTTTCTATAATTACAGATTTTTCATGCTCATAGAAATCACCTGTTTTCATGTGTGCAACATGAGATTTTGAGTGAGGAGAAACGTCTCTAAGTTTGTGTGGGTGCTTTCTTGCATACTCTTTAACAGATTTTGCAAGTCTTCTATCTGAGTTACCCTGTCTGAGGATTGGGTTAACTACAGAACCAACGCATCTATCGTATCTTTCTTTTATTTGTTTTTCTTCCTCAGTTTGAGGATTTTCTGGGTAATCTGGTAATGGATATCCTTGTTTTTGGAGCTCTGCTATAGCTTCTTTAAGCTGTGGAACAGATGCAGAGATGTTAGGAAGTTTCATTATGTTTGCTTCTGGTTTCCAAACAAGCTCTTTTAAATAAGCAAGGTCATCCGGAACTCTTTTATCTTCAGGAAGAATGTCAGAAAATTGTGCAAGGATTCTTCCTGCAAGGGAAATATCTCTTACTTCAATACCAATATTTGCGTCTTTTGTGAAAGCTCTCATGATAGGTAAAAGTGAATAGCTTGCAAGTTGCGGTGCTTCGTCAACTTTTGTCCACACAATGTTAAATTTAGCCATAGGCTTCCTCCTTAACCTTAGTTTTTTGGGATTTATATAAAGGCTAAAAAATTATAAACAAAGGAAAATTAAAAATCAAACACTGTTTTATTTTTTGGATAAATTTTATTCGCGAAGTAGATGATATAATGATTTAAAAGCAATTTATCAGGAGAAAAAATGAAGAAATTCTTATTAGTTTTCCTAATTTTTGTTAATATTGTCTTTGCCAGACCGGATAAAACTATAATTAATGAGGGATTAACAGAAAGTCAGGTTTATAACATAAAACTTTATACGATAAGGGCTTTAAATCTTTCCCTTGATGCATATACTGCACTTAGTCAGCGAGTTGTAAATCATTCTAAAGTCAAAGATTATCTTAATGGTGCTTTATTTTTCCTTAATGAAGCCTCCCAATACTCACCGGGTTATTTCATTAGAAGGCAGATAGAAAGTCTTATAAAAAGAATAAAACTTTATCCAAATGAAAATTACACAACAGATATCAGGGTTCTTATGGTTAATATTGAAGAAATAAGCGGAGACCTTGATAATTATCAGCTAATAAATGAAAAATTACAGGAAATTTACGAAAATGTCAAAAAAGGCAAAAATAAAGATGCAAAGGATTTACTTCAAGAAGTTCAAAATATGATATCTGTTGCCAATATTGATGAGCCTTTAGATGAAGCTAAAAATCTAATAGTTACTGCAGAGGAGCATCTTAGAGCAGGAAAATATCATAAGTCAAAGCAGGCTATAGAACTTGCTTTAACTCCACTTATAGCAATTTCAACAAGAGAAAATTTATATATAGCGCTCACAAGGGAATATCTCGTAAAAGCAAAGTATTCATACGAAGTGGACTATTCATTGTCAAAAAGCTATATACAATCAGCTGTTTACTCAATAAATAAAGCTTACTGGGTTTCTTCCGAAGAAAGTAGAGAGCAGATAAACCAAATAAGAAAAAAAATTAATGAGTTATACAAAAAATATGATAATTATTCTGTAACAGAAAAAGATTTTGAGGATATTATTAATCTTATAAAATCTCTTTAAGGGTTAAAAATGTTACCGGAAGATATTGTTAAAAAGCTTGAGAATCCTCCACGCAAAAGCATAAATCTGGTTGTCAAAGTAAACCCTGAAAAACTCAACTTTATATCCATGGTTGTTGATGGGCATGGAAGAATTGCCCTTCCCAGAACAAGAAGTGGCAAAAAGGGTATCCTTGATTTTTTAACCTCTCCAGATTATATAGAAGAGCTTTATCAAATACTTGATGACATTAAGAAAAATTATGACCCTTCTCTTGAGATTATAGGAGACCTTGGGGATAATTGGCTGGAAGCGGTTATTTAACTTGCAAAAAAGCTAAGGTCGTTTATTTTTAGAGTTTGAGATTTAAATATTTAGAGTTTTAAAATGGCAAAAACAGTTGAGAAACATCCTGCAGATGAGCTTATAGATAAGTTAGATTATCTCAAAGAAGAAGATATTCAGCAGATAAAGGATACCGTTGATTTTATCGTTGAAAAACATAAAGGTCAGTTCAGGAAATCAGGAGAACCTTATTATATTCATCCGATAGAAGCAGCAAAAACCCTCGCAGAGCTAAAACTTGACAAAACTTCCATAATAGCTGCCCTTCTACATGATGTTGTGGAAGATACAGATACGACACTTGAAGAAATTGAAGAAAAATTCGGTAAAGATGTTGCCCTGATAGTTGACGGAGTAACAAAAATCGGAAAATACAAATTCCAGAGCAAAGAGGAAGCAGAGGCAGAGAATTTCAGGAAAATGATTGTTTCTATGGCCAAAGATATTAGAGTAATTTTAGTAAAATTGGCTGATAGACTACATAATATTAGAACACTGGATGCTCTTCCTGAACACAAAAGGGTAAGGATAGCCAAAGAAACTCTTGACATATATGCACCTCTTGCAGCAAGACTTGGATTATGGAAGATAAAAAGCGAGCTTGAAGATAGATCATTTATGTATATAAATCCAGAAGAATACAAAAAAATTACAACATACATAGCAGAATCCAAAGACAAACAAGAAAAATACCTAAAGGAAGAAATAGTTCCAAGAATCAAGGAAGAACTTGAAAAACATGGAATAAAAGCAAAAATCCAGTATAGAACAAAGCATATATATAGTATTTACGAAAAAACCATAAGAAAAGGAATTAGCCTTAGCGATATATATGATATATACGGGATAAGAATTATTGTAGATTCTGTTAAGGATTGTTATCTTACATTAGGACTGATACATTCTATCTGGTCACCTGTTCCCGGAAGATTTAAAGATTATATATCTCTTCCCAAATCAAATATGTATCAGGCATTACATACAACTATTGTGGGACCAAATGGTAAATTTGTTGAAATTCAAATAAAAACAAAACAGATGCACAAAATAGCAGAAGAAGGTATCGCAGCCCACTGGAGATACAAAGGTGGAAAACATATATCAGAAAAAGACCTCCAGTCATTTACATGGCTTAGAAATATACTTGAATCAATAAAAGAAAACAGAGACTCAACAGAGATTATATCCTCTGTAAAAGGAGACCTTTCTAACGAGGAAATCTTTGTGTTTACTCCCAAAGGAGACCTGATTAAGTTACCTGTAGGTGCAACTCCTGTTGATTTTGCTTACGCTATTCATACACAGGTTGGACATAAAACTGCAGGTGCCAAGGTAAACGGCCGAATGGTTCCGCTGGACACAAAACTAAAAAATGGAGACGTCGTTGAAATCATAACAGCCAAATATCATAAACCAAGTAGAGACTGGCTGGATTTTGTTGTTACATCAAAAGCTAAAACAAATATAAAACAGTATCTTTCCAAGCTTGAAAGAAATAGATTAAGAAAGTTTGGAGAAAAACTTTTAGATAAATTTCTGAAAAAAATAAGTAAGAAAACCTCTGAACTTACTGAAGAAGAAAAGAAAAAACTTCTTAAAAGATTTAACTTTAAATCTTTTGATGATTTTATAATTGCTGTCGGTGAAGGAAAAATCTCCCCTAACAAAATTGTTAGAATTCTCAGAGGAGATAAAGAAAAAACAAAAACAGAGCAACAACAGAAAGCTAAAACAGACAAAGATATAACCATTGAGGTTGATGGAATATCAAATATCCTTTCTTCTATAGCAAAATGCTGCTGTCCAATACCTGGAGACGACATTATCGGAGTAATAGTTAAAGGTAAAGGTATATCTATACATCAAAAAGACTGTCCTAATGTTCAAAATATTCTGAAAGAAGAACCTGAAAGAACTATAAACGCCATATGGGATGTGGAGAAAAATAATCATCTATTCCCTGCATATTTAAGGATAATCACAGAAGACAAACCTGGAATACTTGCTGATGTTTCCAGTGCAATAGCATCAACGAAAACAAATATATCAGGTGCAAACATTAGAACTCGTAGAGATGGCAAAGCTATTATCGATATGAAAATTTCCGTCCGAAATTTAGACCATCTGGACAAAGTCCTAAAATCTGTTTCTTCAGTGAAAGGAGTAAATACAGTATCAAGAATATGTAAAAAGAGATAACTATTTGTAAATAAATCTGCTTTCTGTTCCTTTCATTAATCTTTCTATATTTGATGAGTGTTTCATTACAATAATCAAAGATATTATAAGAGCTGCCCATGTATAGTAGAGGTTTTGTTCAATAATTCCCAGCATTACCCAAGAAAAAGAGGTTGCTATAATAGATGCCAGCGATACATAACCGGTAGCAAGGAAAACACCTAGCCATAAAATAAAAGTTATTAAAGCAACTTTGGCAGATAGGGCAATCAAAACTCCAAATCCGGTTGCAACACCTTTACCACCTTTGAATTTCATAAAAATAGAAAAACAATGCCCGATAACTGCCATAACAGCTACAAGACCAATAAATTTAGGCTCAAAATGAAAATAGTTTTTTGCAAAAAATACAGGAAGAAATCCTTTCAATAGGTCAAGGACTAAGACAAGGGCACCTGCTTTTTTACCTATAGTTCTGGTAACATTTGTAGCACCGATATTACCGCTACCTTCTTTTGTTACATCTTTACCGAAAAGTTTCCCTATAACATAGCCAAAAGGTATTGAACCGATTAAATATGTGATGATTAGATACGCTATTTTCATACTTACTGCCATGCTTTTTCTTTGATAAACATTTTTAGATAATCAAATCCTGAATAGTAAGCAAGAATTATAGATATCCAGAGAATTATTATTCCAGGTTGTTGAAGATTTATACTGAGGAAAAATATTGCTACAAGCTGAAATGTTGTTTTTATTTTTCCGTAATAAGATGCAGGAACTACAATTCCTTTATTAACCATAACGCTCCTAAACCAAGTGACCATCATCTCCCTAAGGATAATTAGAAAAACGATGTAAGTTGAGATTATTTGCTTCTCTACAAAGGCTACAAGGACAGACAGTGTAAATATCTTGTCAACTGCAGGGTCAAGAAGTTCTCCGTGCTTTGTTACGTCCTGAGTTTTTCTTGCAATAATTCCATCAAGCCAGTCTGATAAAACTGCAGCAATAACAAGAATTCCCGAAAAGAGATACATATCTTTGAGAATTGTATAAATCAAGACCGGCGTAATAGCCAGTCTTGAGATTGTTAAAAGATTGGCAATACTTATTGGCCTTATATTTTTTATAATGCTTGATGACTTACCTCTATGGGCGTCAACACTCAATTAATACCACCACCTTTCCTTTTCCTGATATAAGCAGGAATATCTAAGTCTTCATATTCTACCTCATTTATTATGTTTCCTGGAAGAGGTTCTTCTATGATTTCTTCCCTTTCAACTTGAGGTGGTTGTGGTTTTCTCAGTTTTCTTTCTATTATTCTTTTTGTTTTTGGCTTTGAAACTTCAGAGGGTTTTTCACTTTCAAAATCTGTTGCAACAACAGTTATTCTCATCTCATCTTCAAGATTTTGGTTCAAAGATGCTCCGAATATAATATGTGCACTTTCGTGTGCCTGCTCTTTAATCTGTGCAATTGCATCCTCAACATCTGCATAAGAGATATCCATGCTCACTTCAACATTAACAAGAAGTCTTCTTGCACCATCAATAGAAACTCCCTCAAGAAGCGGTGATGTTGTTGCGGACATGACTGCTTCTTCTATTTTATTTTCTCCTCTTCCAGAACCTACACCAATCAGTGCTTTTCCACCGTTTTCCATGATTGTTTGGACATCGGCAAAGTCAACGTTAATCAGACCAGGAACAAGAATAAGGTCTGTGATACCTCTAACTGCTTTGTATAGAATACTATCAACCAGTTTAAAAGCTTCTTGAAAGGTAAATCTTTTTCCTGCTATTGTTGTGAGTTTCTGGTTATGAATAACAATATATGTATCAACAACATCTCTCAGTTTTTGGAGGCCTTCCTCTGCAATCTGTGCTCTTCTGGGGCCTTCAAAATCAAATGGTTTTGTTACAACAGCGACTGTTAAAATACCCATTTCCTTTGCAGCCTGAGCAATAACAGGAGATGCACCTGTTCCTGTTCCACCACCAAGCCCAGCTGCAATAAAAATCATATCAGCGCCATCTATGGCTTCCTTTATCCTATCAAGATTTTCTTTTGCTGCCTCTTCACCTCTTTCAGGTTTTGAACCTGCACCAAGCCCTTTTGTTATGTTCTCTCCAATATGAATTTTGTTTGGAACATCCAAGGAATCAAGATGCTGTTTATCTGTATTCACAATATATAACTCAACATCCTGTAAGCCTTCCTGATACATTCTGGCAACAGCATTACTACCGCCACCACCTACACCGAACACCTTAATTTTTGATGGGTTTTTTGAATCGTAATTAAAGTTCTCCATAACTAAAACCTCCTGTGGCTAAAAAATGCTTTTTATTTTTTCTATAAATGATTTTCCAAGGGCAAAAATATCAAATCCTGAGTTGTTAGAAACCACCGGAGCTTGCATTGAGGATAATGCCCTGTTTTTAACAAACTGGAGCATACCAACTGATGTTGAATACTCAGGATAGGCAATTTTATCACTAAAGCCCGTGTAATCTTTTGGTTTACCAATTCTAACATCTGTATTAAAGATACTTTCGGCCAGTTCTTTTATATAAAGTGTATTTGCTACTCCACCGGTTAAAACAATACCACCGTTAAGTCTATTTTCAAATCCCTGTTCTTCAAGATGACTTTTCACAAGGTCGAATATCTCAGAAAGTCTGGCTTCTATAGTATCAATAAGCTCATAATGGTCAACATGAACAGGCTCTTCACTACCCCTTGGATAAACTTCTATCATTTCTTCCTGTGCAACATCTGTTATTGCTGCGCCATATTCTATTTTGAGAGATTCTGCTTCTTCTTTTGAAACTTTAAATCTATGGGCTATATCCATTGTTATTTGATTTCCGCCTACAGGAAGAGATTTTATATATTCAATGCTTCCCTCTTTGTAAACAGCCATATCTGTAGTTCCTGCCCCTATATCCAGAACAACAATTCCCATTTCTTTTTCTTCAGGATATAGAACTGCCGTTGAAGATGCTATAGGATTTGCAACAAAATCAATAACCCTTAAACCTGCAGCTTCAATAACTTTTTTCAGATTGGTAAATGCATTTATCTTGTCTAAAACTATATGGAATTTTGCTTCTATTCTTGATGCTACAAGCCCAACAGGGTCTATAACCTCATCTTCGTCATCAAGTATATACTTTTGTGGAATTATATGGATTACCTCTAAATTTTCCTTCTGGGGCTGAAGTTTTGAGGATACCTTTTCTATTAACTGGCTAATATCCATCTGGGTTATCATCTTTTGGGGAGTATTAAATTCAACTCTTTCACTGTCATTTCTACATTCAAGATGATATCCACTTACATTGGCAACTACACCGCTGATTTTAATTCCTGATATACTTTCTGCCATATCTATGGCTTTTCTTATTGAATTAATAACATCATTTGGTTTTGTAATAACTCCTTTTTCAATCCCTTTTGATGGAACCTCCCCATGACCTACAATGTGTAAATCCTCTGTTTCATCTATATCTCCCACAAGGGCTGTTATCTTTGATGTTCCTATATCAAGGGCTACTACAATGTTTTGTTTCCCCATCTTATCTCCTCACTACTACCATTGATTCAAAACTAAAATTCAGGTAAGAAAAATCAGAAATTCCTACCTTTTTAATAAATGTTTTTGCTCTTTCTATACTTTTTTCAAGGTCTTTTGTGCTGAAAACCACAATTTTGTTATCTGAGGTTTTACAGGCTATCTGGCTTTTATAAACGTAGAATCTTTTTATATTAAGCAGGTTTTGGAATTCTTCCTTAATCAAATCTACCTTCTGTAATTTTTCTTTTTTTATAGTTTTATCATTATATACTATGACAGGAAGATTTTTTGTATATTTTTTACCATAATATTTTGGGTCTAATCTGACACCATCCTCATCAATTAGATACTGCTTTTTCTTATAAGAGATAATTGCAAAAGGTTTTCTCTCAAGGACTATAAGGTCTACATTACCGACAAATAATCTATTAATAGCCACTTCCTTTACAAAGTTATATTTTTTTAGTTCTTTTTTTATTTTGTCCTTATCTATGAAAAACCAGTTTTCCTTTTCAAATATTTTTTTGATATCTTCTTTTGTAAATTTGTCTGTTCCTTTTACGTTTACCTGTTTTATCTCAAAAAATTCCTTTACATAAGGAAGTGTTGGAGAAAATATTCCAAACGCTGCACACAAAATTATCCAGAAAGATGCAATGGCTATTTTTGTTTTTTTACTCATTTAAAGCTCCTTTTATTATTTCCAGAACAAGATTATCAAAATCTATTCCTTTTGCAGCTGCTGCTTTCGGAACAAGGCTATGGTCTGTCATACCGGGAATTGTGTTTATTTCCAGTAAATAAGGAGTTTCTTTTTCATCAAGCATATAATCTATCCTTACAACACCTCTGCATTCAAGCAATCTGTAGAGTTTTAGAGAATCTTCTTCCAGTTTTTTTCGTGTTTCCTCTTTCATATATGGCGAGATTATATACTGTGTTTTTTCTGATATGTATTTGTTTTCAAAATCATAAAATCCTTCTTCTACTTTTATTTCAATTGGTTCTAAAACCTGCCCGTTAAGAATTCCAATGGTAATCTCTCTTCCTTTTATGTATTGTTCAATCAGGACTTTAGAATCAAGTTCCAATGCCTTCTTAACTGCCTCTGTTAGTTCTTGGTTGTTATTAACTATGAAAACCCCTATTGATGAACCTTCTGTGTCTGGTTTTACAACAAGAGGAAATGGAAGATTAATATTTTCTAATTGGGAAATATCTTCTATTAAAACCCAGTCTGGTGTATTTATACCATTAGCACGGGCAATCTCTTTAGTTAGGTTTTTATCAATGGCTATAGCACTGGCTTTTATAGGAGAACCTGTGTATTTAAAGCCCAGGATTTCAAGAAATCCTTGTATTGCTCCATCTTCACCACCTTTACCGTGAAGCATATTAAAAACAAGGTCTGGATTATATTCAAGCAGGGATTTTGTGAATTCTGGAGGATTTATAGGGTCAAAAACTTTGTAGTTTAGGGATAATCTTTTCAGTGCTCCTTCAACTGCCTGACCACTTTTTATTGATATTTCTCTTTCTGATGAAGATCCTCCGTATAATAGTGCTATTTTTAGCTTATTCAACAATTTCTATTTCCCTTTCAAGTTTAATTTTGTATAATTCCCCAATTCTTCTTTCGGCAGTCTGTATTAATTCCTTTAATTCTTTGAACCTTCCTCCACCAAAATTGATCAGAAAGTTGGCATGCTTGTCTGAGAAGGCGACATTTCCTATTCTGTATCCTTTTAGACCAGCTTTTTCAAGCAAATATCCCGCTGCATAATTTGGAGGGTTTTTGAATGTTGAACCTGATGTTGGCAGATTAAGTGGCTGTTTTTTATTTCTCTCTTCAAGATGTTTTTTAATTATCTGGGCTATATTCTTGTCAGAAGGTTTTAGCTTTATTGTAGCTTCAAAAATAAAACCATTTTTCTGGAATGGTGAATATCTGTATCTAAAATCTATTTCCTTTCTTTTTAGTTTATGAATATTTCCCTTTTTATCTATCCATACAACCTCATGGATTATATCTGCAATCTCACTGCCAAAAGCCCCTGCATTCATAACAACTGCACCACCGATTGTTGCAGGAATACCTGAAAGATTTTCAAAGCCTTCCAGATTATATTTTTTTACTATTGAGTTTATTATTCTAAAACTTACCCCTGCCTGTGCTTTAATATAAAAAAAACCTTCTTTTTCTGTGATTTCATACTTTTTTAGATTTTTTGTTGAAACAAATATATGTTCTAAAATCCCATCAGAAAAAACAGTATTACTGCCTATGCCTATTGGAAAAAATCGTTTATCTATATCTAAAGAAAGTTTAATAAGGTCAATGATTTCTTGTTGATTTTTTGGAAAATAAACCTTTTTTGCTGTGCCACCTATTTTTATTGTGCAAAACTTAGATAAATCAACATTTTCTTCAAACTCTATCCAGTTCATCAAATATCTCTTTAATTATTTTTTCTGCTGAATCAGGTATGTATAAAGATTTTATCTCTTTTTGTATGTTTTTTGATAGTAAATCATCTATCTTTTCCTGCAAGGTTTCCAGTGTTAACTGGTTTTCCCTTATTATATGGCACAGTCCTTTTTCTTCAAGCCATTTAACATTGTGATACTGATGGTCTGAGGCTGCATAAGGATAAGGTATAAAAACTGCAGGTTTACCAGCTGCAAGTATTTCATAGGTTGAGGCGGCACCTGAACGGGAAATAACAATATCTGATGCAGAATATAAAATTCCCATTCTGTCATAAAAATCAAAATATTTTATATTTTCAGGTAGATTATCAGGTTTTTTGAAATTTTTACCACCTATTAGAATAAACTGCAGATCTTTCCTTTTTTGTGCCAGTTTTATGGCATTTTCAGAAAGCACTTTTGAACCCTGACTTCCTCCGAAAACAAGGACCGTTTTTTTATCGGGGATACCGATAATTTCTCGGGCTTTTTCTTGGGAAATTTTTAGATCTTTTAAAAGTTCCTGTCTCAGCGGTAAACCGGTTAAAACTGTTTTGTTCTTTGGAAAATAATTTTTTGATACTTCAAAAGTTATAAATATTTTTTTTGCAAATAAGGATAGTAGTTTGTTTGTATAAGATGGTATCGAGTTTTGCTCATGCAGAAACAAGGGAACATTGCTTAATGCTGCAGCAAGTCCAAGGGGTAGAGATGAGTATCCACCAAAGCATAAAACAAATTCAGGTTTTTCTTTTTTTATTAATGATCTGATGAAAAGGGCTGTTTTTAGCAGTTTTAGTGCTGATTTAACTGCATTTTTGGGGCTTCTTCCTCTTACCCCTTCTATATCAAATAAATATTTTTCTGATGCCGGAAAATCTTTTTTGCTTTCTATTCCTTTCTTTGTTCCGAAATAAACAATCTGATATCCATAATTGATAAGCTCGTTAGCCACTGAAACAGCAGGATAAAAATGTCCACCTGTTCCGCCACCTGCAATAAAAACCTTTTTCAACTGATTACTGACCTCTTATATATGCTTTTTTTAGGCTCTTTTGAAAGTCTAAGGAGTATTCCAGCAGATATTGCCATTATAAGTAGAGATGAACCTCCATAGCTGATAAACGGAAGTGTAAACCCTGTAGGTGGGAATATGCTGGAATTCACTGCCATATGCATAAGTGCCTGTAAAACTATCAAGTATGTTACTCCGATTCCTAAAATCTGTGAAAAAGTATCATCAAGGTCAAGGCTAATCTTTATTCCCCTGTATAAAATAACAAGGAATATTCCAATTATCAAAACAGCCCCTATAAAGCCTGCTTCTTCTCCTATAAGGGCGAATATATAGTCTGTATGTATCTCAGGTAGATATTTAAGCTTCTGAGTCCCGCCGCCTATTCCTTCACCTGTAAGTCCACCTTTTACAAAGGCGAGGATTGCTTGAAATACCTGATAACTAACACCTGAACGATTTGCTATAGGATCAAGCATTGCCTCAATTCTTTTGTGGGCATAATGGGAGAACATTATTACATAAATAAAAACAGGGGTGGCCAAAATAGGAAAAACCATAACTTTCAGGGTAGATAATCTTGAACTGAACATAATTAAAAATGTAAGCAATGCAATAAAAATTGCCGCCCCCTTATGGGGTTCTATCAAGACTAAGGCAATCACAACCACAGGAAAAGATAATGCAACAAAAATAGCCGTCCAGCTTCTTAGGAATTTTTCATCATTTTCTTTCCGTGATATAAAATATGCAAGAAATAAAATAACAGATAGCTTTGCCAGTTCAGAAGGCTGAAATCTGGCAAAACCAAGGTCTATCCATCTTTTAACCGATAAACCGCTAATACTGGCCGGCATTATAAGAACTATTACAAGTAATACTATTGTAAGTAAAGCAAGGGGATAAGCAATCTTTTTTAGAGTTTCTATGGGTGTCAGATAGGCTCCTATCATTGCTATGAAACCAATAAGCAACCATACAATTTCCCGTTTAAGATATAAAAACGGGTCTTTATGGTTTATAAGTGAAGGTATTGATGTGGCACTATAAACAAAAACAAGCCCTAAAATCATCAAAACAAAAAAAGCTATAAATAAAACCCTATCAAAATAAAAATTTCTTATCATCTATTCCATTTCTTCTACTATTTTATTGAATTGTTCCCCTCTGTCTATATAATTTTTGAACATATCAAAGCTGGCACATCCAGGGGAAAATAAAATTATATTCCCTTTTTCGACCAGAGAATAAGCTGTCTTTACAGCTTCTTTTAGTGTATCTGCCAAATATATTTTCTCAGGTTGATTTATCATCTTTTGGAGAAGTTCTTTATCCTGACCGATGATTACAAACTTTGATATATTTGGAATATTCCTTAAAACTGAAAAGTCTCCGCCTTTATATAATCCACCTAAAATAAGAACTACAGGTTCATCAAAACTTTCAACTGCCTTTATTACAGATTGAACGGTGGTTGATTTTGCATCATTATAAAACTTAATGCCGTTTATTTCTTTTTTAAATTCTATTCTGTATGGAAGGGATTTTAGCTCAGGGATTTTCTGGTTTATTTTTTCAACTGAAACTCCCTGTATATATGCTGCAAGGATAGCTGCCATTAGATTTTGGAGATTATGTTTTCCTATTAGTTTAAAGCCTGAAACATCTATTTTTTCTTGTTTACCGTTTATTTTTAAATACAGATATTTTCCATCAGGATAAATACCTTCTATATTTTCCGGCAGTTTTTTCAGAGAAAAGTAATATATTTTGGCTTTTGTTGGGCTATTTTTTACATTTTCGTCATCAAAATTTAGGATAGCCATATCCTTTTCAGTCTGATTTTTAAATAGTCTGTATTTTGAAAGTAGATAATGTTTTTCTTTTTTGTGCCAGTTTAGATGGTCTGTGGAAAAATTTAAAAAGATAGCTATATCAGGCTTGAAACTTTTTGTGGAGTATATCTGGAAAGATGAAAGTTCTAAAACAGCATTCTTTTTGTTTTCCTTTATCACGTTGATAAACGGTTCTCCATAATTTCCGCCTATAAATGGACTTTTTTCTTCAAGAAGTTGTCCCAGAATATAAGTTGTTGTTGATTTACCATCTGTTCCTGTTATTGCTGTAATAAAACCGTCAAAATATCTGTATGCAAATTCTATATCTCCAATTATTTCTATATTATTTTTTCTGGCAAGTTTGTATATCCGATGAAAAAAGGGAACTCCCGGAGAAACAATTATCTGATTTATTTTTTTTAAATCTTCCATTGAAAAATCAGAATCATCTCTTATTAATACTTTTTCTCCCCTTTTTTGTAAAAAATCAAAAACAGCCTGTCCTGTCTTACCTTTTCCGTAAACTAATACCACCTGATACCCCTGAATATGATTAATACAAATTATTGTATAATATAGGAGACTTTATTCAGGATACTAATTAATACGGGAGTTAAAGATGGGAAGAACCATTGAATTTACAGATGTAACACTGAGGGATGGTCAGCAAAGCTTACTTGCAACAAGAGTAAGAACAGAAGATTTACTCCCTGCAGCTGAAAAATTAGACAAGGCAGGTTTCTGGTCTCTTGAGGTATGGGGTGGTGCAACATTTGATGTCTGCCTTAGATACCTGAAAGAAGACCCTTGGGAAAGATTAAGAAAGTTTAAAGAAGTAGCCCCAAATACAAAACTTGAGATGCTTTTAAGGGGTCAAAATATTGTTGGATACAGACATTATCCGGATGATGTTGTTGAAGCATTTGTTAGAAAAGCTGCCGAAAATGGAATAGATGTTTTCAGGATATTTGACGCCCTTAATGATGTCAGAAATATGGAAGTTGCCATTTCAGTGGCAAAAGAAGAAGGAAAAATTGTAAAAGGAGTTCTTTCTTATACAATAAGCCCTGTTCATACTGTTGATTATTACGTTGGAGTTGCAAGACAACTTAGAGACCTTGGGGTTGATATTATCTCAATAAAAGACCAGGCCGGAATTCTTTCTCCTAAAGTCGCCTATGAACTGGTAGGAAGACTAAAAGAAGAAGTAAAACTTCCAGTCCATGTTCATGCCCAATCAACAGCTGCAATGGCAGAAATGACACTGCTGAAATCTGTTGAAGCAGGGGCAGATATTATAGATACAGATGTATCAACATGGTCATGGCTGACAGCTCACCCTCCAAATGAAACAATGGTTTATGTTCTCAGGGAATTTGGATATGAAACCAAGATAAATCTTGATATTATTGAGGAAGTTGCTGAATATCTGAAAGAAGTGAGGAAAAAATACAAAAAATATGATACAGCTGAAAAATGGCCTGATTCTCAGGTTCTCATTCACCAAATACCAGGTGGTATGATGTCAAACTTTGTTGCACAGCTTAAAGAAAATGATGCCCTTGATAAACTTGATGAAGTTAAGAAAGAAGTTGCAAGGGTTAGAGAAGACCTTGGATATCCTCCTCTTGTTACGCCAACATCACAGATTGTTGGAACACAGGCTTTACTAAATGTTCTACAAGGTGAAAGATACAAAGTAGTTACAAAAGAAACAAAAGATTACGTAAAAGGTCTCTATGGACGACCACCTGCACCAATTAAACCAGAAATCATTGAGAAAATCATAGGAGATGAAAAACCAATCGAAGTAAGACCTGCAGACCTTCTTGAACCGGAACTTGATAAATGCACAGAAGAAGCTCAAAAAGTCGGTGCAAGAAGTGAGGAAGATATACTTTCTTACTGTCTGTTCCCACAGGTTGCTAAAGAATTCTTTGAATGGAGAGAAAAATTTGAAAAAGGAGAGGCTCTACCTCCTGAAATTGAAGAAATCACAGAAGAGGAGGCCTGCACAACCAAAGCTCCAATTGAGTTTAATATAACTCTTCACGGTGAAACATACCATATCCAGATTGCTGGTGTAGGAAGTCCAGTTGAAGGTGGAACACCTTATTTTGTCCGTGTTGATGGAAGACTTGAGGAAACGATAGTCCAGCCTATCAGAGAAATTGAAGTTGGTGAAAGGATGGAAACTCTTCCTGAAGGTGTTCCGGCGAAGAGACCAAAGGCTGTTGATGTCGGAGATATAAGCTCCCCAATGCCTGGAAAAGTAGTTTCTGTAAAAGTTTCCCCAGGTGATAAAGTCAAAAAAGGTGATGTCCTTCTGATTGTGGAAGCTATGAAAATGGAAAATGAAATACATTCTCCGATAGATGGAACTGTTGAAGAGGTTTATGTGAGAGAAGGTGACCAAGTTAATCCTGATGAATGTCTGATGAGAATAATTCCTTAAAAATAAAAAAGGGGGCTTTAAAGCCCCCTTTAAAAATTTTATTCTTCTCCTTCATACTCCCATTTTCCAGTCATAAGATACTCATGAATAGATTCTGCTGCATCTCTTCCGTGTCTAATCGCTGTTACAACAGTATCTCCACCATTTACAACATCACCACCAGCGAAAATACCTTCTACGTTAGTTCTGTATTTGCTATCAACTGTTGAGAGGTTGTTCCATTTATCTATTTTTAATCCTGGAATATTTTTATATGCAACATCATTATACCCTTGTCCAACTGCCATGATAACGGCATCACATTCTATAATATGCTCAGAACCTTCTATTGGTTTAGGTCTTGGTCTTCCACCTTTTTCATCTGGAACAAGTTCCATTTTTATACATTTGAGACCTACAACTTCACCTTTATCATTTCCAATAACCTCTATTGGTTGTGTAAGCCAGTGAAAAATTGCTCCTTCTTCTGCCAGATGATCCCATTCTTCATCTTTAGCTGAGGATGTATCCCTTGTTCTTCTATAAACAAGGTGTGTTTCATTTCCAAGCCTGATAGAAGTAATCATACAATCAACTGCAGTAAATCCACCACCTATAACAGCAACTCTTTTATTTTTAGGTAGTTCTACATCTTCTTCAGGGGTAAGTAAAGGATGTGTATGACCAACATTGAGCTTCATAAGGAAACCAATGGCTGTATAAACACCTTTTAAATCTTCTCCTGGGATACCCATTTTCTTTCCTCTACCTGAACCGACAGCGAGGAAGATAGCATCAAACTGTTCCATAAGGGTTTCTATTGGAATATCTTTTCCTATTGTTACTCCTGTGATAATTTCCACACCAAGTTTTTTAATCAGGTCTATCTCAAAATCAAGGGCATGTCTATCAAGCCTTGCCATAGGTATTCCATATCTCATAACTCCACCGGTAAATGGCAGGGCCTCAAATACTGTAACAGAATGACCTTTTCTGGCAAGGAAATATGCAGCTGATAATCCTGCAGGACCTGCTCCTACTACTGCAACTTTTTTACCTGTAGGAGGTTCTTTTTCATCAACCCACTCTAAACCGGACATTCTTACAGAATCACCGACAAATCTTTCAAGTCCTCCGATACTTACCGCCTGACCGTTATCTTTAAATGTTAGAACACAGGTGCTTTCACAGAGTCTATCCTGCGGACAAACCCTTCCACATACAGAAGAGAATGGATTTTTCTGTCTTAAGATTTTGTAAGCACCAAAAACATCATCATGCTGAATTCTTTCAATCCATTTTTCCATCTCACTCTCAACAGGGCAAGAAGGTGTGCAAGGAGGTTTTCTACACAAAATACATCTGAAAGCCTCATCTTTAGCTGCAGTATGACCAAATCCTAAAATAAATTCTTTAAATGTGTGTTTTCTCCTTTCAGGTTCAAGAAGAGGAATAGGATTTCTATCGTGTCTGCGGTAAACCGGTCTTTCTCTTTTTTTCTTTTCCATCATTACCTCCTGTTTATTTGAATAATAGACTCATTAATGCCTTTTGTGCGTGGAGTCTGTTTTCTGCTTCATCAAATATAACATCTGCAAACTGCTCAAAAACATCTTCTGAAATTTCCTCTCCTTTGTGGGCAGGGAGACAATGCATCACGATTGCATTTTTGGATGCATGTTTTAAAAGTTGTTTATCAATAGTAAATCCTTTAAAGGCTTCTTTTTTCTCCTTTTCCCCTTCCTGACCCATGCTTACCCAAACATCTGTATATATAACATCTGCATCTTTAACTGCTTCTACAGGGTCATTGGTTAGATGTATTTCTGCTCCTGTTTCTTTTGCAAGATTTAAAGCCTCATAAACTGCTTTTCCTGATGGTTCATATCCTTCAGGAGTAGCGACAGATACATTAAATCCAACCAGTCCACCTGCAATAAGCCATGTATTTGCGAGGTTATTACCGTCTCCGACAAATGCCACTTTTATATCTTCAACTTTTCCAAATCTTTCATAAATAGTTTGAAGGTCAGCCAGTATCTGACATGGATGCAGATAATCTGTGAGCGCATTTATAACAGGTTTATCAAAATACTGTGCAAGCTCTTCAACTTCTTTATGTGAATAGGTTCTGATTATTATCCCATCTAAGTATCTGGCCATAACCCTGCCTGTGTCTTTTATATCTTCTCCTCTGCTCATCTGTGTAGATGAACCTGTTATGTAGATAGGCTGACCTCCCATCTGGTAAACGCCCACTTCAAAGGACAGTCTTGTCCTTGTGGAAGGTTTCATAAAAATCAGACCTAAAGATTTATTTTTCAAAGTCTGGTCAGAAAAAGGTTCCTTTTTTAGCTTTATTGCATACTCAATAATTTCTAAAACTTCGTCTTTTGTAAGGTCTGAAACATTCAAAAAATCCCTTTTCAATTTAGTTTCCCTCCTTATTTGAAAGTAAAAATATAACACTGTTTGATTTTATCTTCAAGCAAGAGATTTTTATATTAATCAGTTACTTTGATAAATTATTTGGCAGTATTCAATTGAATAAAACCTGATTAACCTTATTGATTTAACAGGAATTTATATATAGCCATACGGGTGAAAAGCCCGTTCTCCACCTGATCAAGAATTACACTTCTATCTCCGTAAACAAGTTCACTTTGAATTTCAACTCCACGGTTAACAGGTCCCGGGTGCATTATTAAAGCATCTTCTTTAAGGAGATTTACCCTTACCTGATTAAGCCCATACTTTATGGAATACTCGTTAAGTGTAGAGAAAAATACTTTTTTCTGTCTTTCAAGCTGAATTCGTAGGAAAATAGCAACATCTTTATCCTTTAGAGCATCTTCAACATCTGTTGTTATATAATCAACTTCAAACTGTTCAAGATGTCTTGGCAGCATTGTCTGAGGTCCACAGAGGGTAATTTCAGCCCCAAGCATATGAAGCAGTTTAATATCTGAACGGGCGACTCTACTGTGGAGAATATCTCCGATGATAGCTATTTTTAGGCCTTCTATTTTGCCTTTATGTTCTAAAATTGTGATTGCATCTAAAAGTGCTTGAGAAGGATGTTCATGGGTTCCGTCCCCTGCATTTATAACCCTTGATTTTACTTTATTGGCTACTATATGGGCTGCACCGGACATATAATGTCTAATTACAATAAAATCTGCTTGCATAGCCTCAAGGGTTTTAATGGTATCGTAAAGAGTTTCTCCTTTTTTCACCGAGCTGGAAGAACCGGAAATGTTAATGGTGTCTGCCCCTAAAATTTTTCCTGCAAGTTCAAAGGATGTCCTTGTTCTTGTTGAGTTTTCAAAAAATGGAAGGAGAATTGAATACCCTCTTAAATCTGTGAATTTTGTTTCTCCATTTTTATATCTGTCTCTGTAGTCTTTATAAAGCTCATATATCTGATAAAATTTCTGCTCATCAATCTGGTTTACAGAAATTAAATCTTTCAAAACAGCACCCCTTGTTATGTTATTCCAATTTTTATTATATAGTTTTTATTCAGGTGGAAAAACCTTTTGTGGATGTAAGATACGATTTTCATCAACTTTTCCGATGCCTATAAATTTACCTGTATGGTCATAAATCCTGTAAATTCCCTTCTGTGCAGGCACCCTAAATCTTTGACCATGTAAAAACCTTTTATCAAATCCTTCATCAAGCTGGATTTTTTCCATAAAAGGTAAAGCATTTTCAATGGGAATGAGGGCATTTTGAAGGTCTGTTTTTTGTAAAAATTCATTTAGAGGCAGTGCATCTTCCACAGAAAAACTATCTATCTTTGTTCTTCTTAGTTCTTTTGTATATGCTCCGCAACCTGCCAAATCGCCGATTTCTTTTATTATGCTTCTGATATAGGTTCCAGATGAACAATAAATTTTTACTGTAAAAAAAGGTAAGGATATATCTAAGATTTCTATTGAGTAGATTTTTACTTTTTTGGGTTTAAGCTCAGGTTGAATACCTTTTTTGGCAAGCTGATAGGCTCTTTTTCCTTTTATTCTTTTAGCAGAATATGGTGGTGGATATTGAAGATATTCTTTTTGAAATGAAAGTATAATCTCTCTAAGCTTTTCTTCTGAAATATTGCATTCTCTTTCCTTAATAACTTTTCCGTTTATATCGTAAGTGTCTGTGATTTTACCCAGTTCACCTGTGGCAATGTATTCTTTGTCTAAACCTTGATAATATTCAGTTAGACGGGTGGCTTTTCCTACTGTTATTATCATCAATCCGGTGGCAAAAAAATCTAAAGTCCCTGTATGGCCAATTTTTATATCTGTGTTGTAAATATTTTTTAGATGTTTTTTGATTTTTTGAACAAGGTTGTTTGATGTAATACCTGCAGGCTTATCAATAAGAAATATTCCGTCCATTCTTTATATTTTCCTGTTTTTGAACAAAATTATAATAGAAAAAGGGGAACAAAGTCCCCTTATAGTTACCTGCGGGTATATCTTCTTCTGCCGGTAAATCTTCTATTTTTTGATTGTGGTTTTGAAAATTCTTTATCTGAAAGATTTTCAAACTGGATATCTGCTTTGGTTATCCTTTGAATAGCTCTTAAAGTATTATCTTCAGAGGTGTTCATTATTGATATTGCTGTTCCTTCTTTTCCTGCTCTTCCAGTTCTTCCAATTCTGTGGACGTAGCTTTCAACATTTCTCGGAAGGGAGTAATTCATCACAAGGTCAACACCTTTTATATCAAGTCCCCTTGCAGCAACATCTGTTGCAACAAGTATTTGAAGTTGATTTCTTCTAAAATCCCTGAGGACTTTTTCCCTTTTTGCCTGTGAATAATCTCCGTGAATAGCACTGGCGTTAAAGCCTTCTTTCCTGAGTTTATGTGCTATCTGGTCAGCCTCTTTTTTGGTTTCTGTGAAGATTATTGTTTTTGTTTCCGGATGTTCTTTAAGGCTTTCTGTTAATTTCTCAAACTGTTTGTTTTCATCAACCCTGTAAACAATCTGTTTAATTCTGTCTACTGTAACTTCTTCAGGTTTAACCCTAACCATTTCATAATCAGGTCTGAGGAATTTTTCTGCAAGTCTTTTTATTGAAGGTGGCATTGTTGCAGAAAACATAAGGGTTTGCTTATTTTTTGGTGTTTGTTCAAAGATAAACTCAATATCTTCAATAAATCCCATATCAAGCATTCTGTCTGCTTCATCTAAAACAAATATCTCGACATTAGAAAGGTCTAAAACTCCCCTTTCAATCAGGTCTCTTATTCTTCCGGGTGTTCCTACAATAACAACATCTTTTCCTTTTTTGAGGAAATCTATCTGATGTTTTATCGATTTTCCACCGTAAACGGCAAGTGCAAACAGTTTTTTGTTCCTTCCAATATCTTTAATCTCTTTTACAACCTGAATTGCCAGTTCTCTGGTTGGAACCAGAACAAGTGCTTGAATTTTCCTTGCTTTTGGATTTACCTTTTCAACAATTGGAATACCAAAAGCTGCTGTCTTTCCTGTTCCTGTTTGTGCCTGTGCAATAAGGTCTTTACCTTCCATTACAACCGGAATAGCTTTTTCCTGAATTTCTGTAGGCTTTTTGTAGCCCATTTTCTCAATTGATTTGAGTGTTGTCTGGGAAATTGGTAATTCCCTAAAAGTTTTGTCTGACATGTTTCCTCCTGAAATCTGAAAAGAAAGAAAGATTTACCTTTTTGACCCTTTGATTTTAAGAGATTTTTCTGAAATCTCCCTTTCTTTTGTTTTTATTTGTGCCTATTAGTATATACCAATTATTCTTAAAAACAAGTAGAATTATTTTTAAGGGAAAATTTCGGAGGTTAGTTAAGCTGAAGGTAAATATTGGTCTTATCCAGATGAGTTGCACAGATGATATTAATGAAAATTTTGAAAAAGCAATTGATTACATCAAAGAAGCTGCAAAAAAAGGTGCAAATCTGGTGGTTACTCAAGAATTGTTTAAATCAAAATATTTCTGTCAGGTAGAGGATTGGGATTATTTTAAATTTGCTGAGGAGATAACCCCTGAATCAGATACTATAAAAAGGCTTTCTCAGGTGGCTAAAGATAATGATATTGTTGTAGTTGCAAGCCTTTTTGAAAAAAGAGATAAAGGACTTTATCACAATACAGCTGTTGTTATAGATGCAGATGGAAGTTTCCTTGGAAAATACAGAAAAATGCATATTCCAGATGACCCCCATTTTTATGAAAAATTTTATTTCACTCCCGGGGATTTAGGATACAAAGTTTTCCAGACAAAATACTGTAATGTAGGAACCCTTATTTGCTGGGATCAATGGTTTCCTGAAGCTGCAAGGCTGACAGCAATGCAGGGGGCAGATATTATTGTATATCCGACAGCTATAGGCTGGCTTCCTGAGGAAAAAGAAGAATACGGAGAAAGCCAGTATAACGCATGGGAGACTGTTCAGAAGGGACATGCCGTTGCAAATGGTTGTTATGTAGCAGCTGTAAACAGGGTTGGGTTTGAACAATCTCCAGATGGAAATAGTGGAATAGAATTTTGGGGACAAAGTTTCATCGCTGACCCTTACGGTCAGATAATCAAAAAGGCTTCAACTGACAAGGAAGAAATTTTAATCTGTGAAATTGATACAGACATCCTTGATGAACATAGAACTGTATGGCCATTTTTCAGGGATAGGAGAATAGACAGCTATCAGGATATTACAAAAAGATGGCTTAGAGACTAAAATTTAACTTCCATAAAGTCTTTACCTATCAAGATATTTTGATAGCCTTTTTCCTTTATTTTTTGGATATATGGTTTCGTATCTTTGTATCTTCTACTGAAGTGTGTAAGGATAATCTGTTTACATTCAAGCTGTGGGTATATTTCCAGAATATATTCAAGGGTTAAATGTCCGTATTCTTTTGCTTTGTCTTCCTCATCAATATAAGTCGCCTCAATAACTAAAATATCGCTGCCTTTTGCCAGTTTTATAATGTTGTCTGTTTTATAGGTATCAGGGATATATGTGAACTTAAAGCCTTTTTCTTCATAGGTTATTTCTTCTTTTGTGATTACCTGACCATTTTTGATTATTCTCCCTTCATTTTTTAGCTGGATAAAATCCTTGTCTGTCAGTTCAAGTTCTTTTATCTTTTCCTTTATAAACTTCCTTTTTGGCTTTTCTTCAAAGGAAAAGCCTATACAATCAACAACATGATTAAGCCCTATTGATTGGACTGTGTATTCTTTATTTTCAAATATTGTAAAAATTTCATCCTGAGGCTTAAATTCATGGATATTAATATCTATATCAGGTGCATATATAACACCATTTAACACACAGCCGAGAACTTTCTGAAGTCCGTGGATAGAATAGATATCTACTCTTGGTTTATCATGCATATCCAGTGTTTCTAATAAGCCGGGAAGACCGAGGGTATGGTCAGTGTGCAGATGTGATATAAAGATTTTATCTATCCGATATATACTCAGGCCGGCTTTCATTATCTGACGCTGGGTTCCCTCTCCACAATCAAACAGAAAACCTTCCCCTTTATATTTCATATAAATACCGCTGTTATTTCTATCCACTGTCGGCATTGCAGAGGAAGTTCCAAGTAAGACTATCTTACCTTTCATTTATACTCTCCAGAATTTTTTCAGGTATGTAATCCCTGTTTGTGTAATCAATTTCTATTATCTGGGCATCCGGCAGGGATTTAATCCATTTAATAACAGGATGAACATTTTTTATGGGAATTGTGGCTATTATGGTTTTATTCTTATCTTCAAAAAGTTGTTTTATTAGCTGGGTAAATTTTTCAGAAAATAGCTCCATCTTTCCAATCTCATCAATAAGTATAATTTTATTCTCTTTAAGGGCTTTTTCTAAAACCGGTATAGCTATACTTTCAAACTCTTCTATATTTACTCCGTATTTGCTAACTTTGTATCTGGAGGCTAAACCTTTTAGTGCAAGAATACCTTCTTTTCCATCCAGAGTTTTAATAACAAAACCTTTTCTATGGCCTGTTTTGTCTCTTATTTCCTCTGTATAAAACCCTATAGCCCTGTCCTTTAAATAACTTGCCAATTTTTTTATTATTGTTGTTTTTCCTATCCCCGGTTTTCCTGTGATTAAGATTTTCATACTCCCTGCACCCTATAAACCATAAGAAAATAAACAAAGTATATCAAAGCATTAAACACAAAAGCCCTTAAAAATGCATCTTTTATCTGTTCTTTTTGAAAATAAGTAAAATAAGTTCCCAATGCTATGAGTTGTAAAATGAAAGAAAATAATATCTTCAGGTCAATTACTATTCCACCTGTAGAAAAAAATACAGGATTTTTAATTGGTAGATACTTAAAAACATAAAATCCTATTAGATAGCCAGCAATCCATATTGCAAAAACCGTAAAGGAAATCCTTTTCATCAGGTTATTGTAAAATATATCTTCTAACAATTTCAAAGGGGGTTTTATGGAAAAATACAGAGTCCCTGCCGAATGGGAAAAGCATTACGGAACAATAACCACATACCCACAGGCTTATGAAACATTTTTTGATAGACTGGAGAATGCCAAAAATACTTTTGTCCAGATGGTTAAGTTAATCTCAGAAGGAGAAAAAGTTTTTATAAATGTTAATGACGAAAACACTAAAGAAGAACTTGAAAATAAATTAAAGAAAATGGATGCCAACCAGAAAAATATCCAAATATTTATAAATCCTACTAATGATGCATGGTGCAGGGATTACTGTCCTATTTTTGTGAAAAATAGTCAGATAAAGGCTCTAAAATTCAGATTCAATGCATGGGGTAATAAATATCCATACCAGCTTGATGATGAGGCTGGCAGAAAAATAACAGAGTTCTTGGGAATAGATAGGACAGATATTGATATGGTTTTAGAAGGGGGTTCCATAGATATAAACGGCAAAGGCTGCCTAATAACTACAGAAAGTTGTCTGTTAAATCCAAATAGAAATCCAGATATGAGTAAAGAGGACATAGAAAAGGCTTTAAAGAAATATCTGGGAGTAAAAAAAATCCTCTGGCTCGGTGAAGGGATAGTTGGAGATGATACAGATGGTCATGTGGATGATATAACCAGATTTGTAAAGGAAGATACAATTTTAACTGTGATAGAAAAAGATAAAACAGACCCAAATTATGAACCTTTGATGGAAAACTTTAACCGTTTAAAAAGTTTTACAGATACAGATGGAAAACCATTTAAGATAATTACCCTTCCTATGCCTGAGCCTGTTTATTACAAATATCCGGATAAGGAAGAAGAAGAGAGGTTACCAGCTTCTTATGCTAATTTTTACATAGCAAATAGATATGTGATTGTGCCTGTTTATAACTGTCCGCAGGATGAAGTTGCCCTTGATATTATTCAAAAGGTTTTCCCAGACAGAAAAGTTGTTGGGCTTTATGCTTATGATATAGTAGTTGGTCTTGGTGCATTTCATTGTTTAACAATGCAGGTGCCGGCATGATAACAAAAAATTTCAGAACTTATAATCTTGAGGAATTTTTACAGAAATTAAAAAAATCCCTTGAGGATAATGGCTTTAATGTTCAGCAAATTATAGATATGATGGAGAAAAAAGGTAGTTTTCCAAAAGTTTTGACTATGGAAGTAATAAAAGGAGAGCAATATTTCAAAATAGGCATTGTAATGGACAAAAACGGGATAACAATTACAATCCCCATCAAAGATAAAAAACTAAAACAGGCATTAAAAAATATTATTGAAACTCTTTCGGTTTAAAAAATCTATCATCTACCCATCCTTCATAAACATCCCCACCGGATTTATAAATAATTTTTTTCCAGTGCCTCCCTTTTTGGTCAATTACTCTAACTATTGCCCCTTTTCTTACAATTGCCACAACTTTTGATTTGATATCTGGTTTTTCTCTCATTTTGGTAAATTCCATTGCCATAAGCATATTTTGAGAAGCACGTAAATTATCTGATACATTTTTTCCCTGAATTTTCTTTTCTACACTTTGTTGACTCTTAGCAAGATTTGGGTTCTTTTTATCTGCTTTTTTTATAATTTCTTTTATAAAATCCTGTGGAGATTTTTCTTCGGGCTTAGAGTTTTTTAATGTAGATATCTGATTTTTGTAATGAGCAAACTGTCTTCCAATTGGATCTAAGAGTAACTGTTTCGCAAGATAAGCATCAATCAGACCCATCGTTATTATAAATAGAATCAACAATATCTTTTTCACTGTTTCTCCCCCGTTTATGTTGGAAATAATCTTTTAGTATTCGGGAACATCTTTCATCATACATATGTTTATATTCGACCTTAAATGTTATATTATTATAATCTAAGATATTAAAGTTACTCAAGATTGCACCCATCTTTTGATTAAGTGAACAAAAAATAACCTTACTGATACGTGATTGCATTATAGCCCCTGTGCACATAACACAGGGTTCATTTGTTACAATTAAAGTTGCCCCATCTAAACGCCAGTTATTGATATTTTTACAGGCATCCTGAATGGCTACAATTTCTGCATGTAATAATGCATTATTTTCTGATACTCTGAGGTTATGTCCTCTACCTATGATTTTTCCATCTTTAACAATTACTGCACCAACAGGGACTTCGTCTTTAGAGTATGCTTTGAGGGCTTCTTTGTAAGCTTCATCAATAAATTTTTTTATTTCTTTTTCTGACATTCTGGACAGATTCCATAGACTTCTATGGAATGACCCGTTATATCAAAACCATGAACTTCAATAAGTTCCTCTTTGAATTTGTCGAATGGGCAGTTATCAATTATTACAATCTTGCCGCATTTTTCGCAAACAAGATAATTCTTTTTATCTGGCAGTGCAAAACGGGCTTTATCCTCATTCATCATATAGGATTTAACAACAAGGCCTTCTTTAGTCAGCATTTCCAGATTTCTGTATACAGTGGAAAGGCTTACATCTATACCTTGATTTTTCAGCCCCATAAAAATATGTTCTGCTGTTATAGGGTACTCAGCCTTTTCCAGAACATTAAGTATTGCTTCCCTTTGCCTTGTTTTCCTATAGCCTTTGGGAATATTTAATTTAGCCATATACAACCTCAAAATTTAATTTAAATATTTTACCATTCCCTTATAAAAATATAATCAGCCTTCTATTTTTGCAAATAATTTGCATTTGAATTTTTGTTATGTTTTAATAAATGCAAATCATTCGCATTTGCATAAGGAGGTAAACAATGGCTGTTCAAACTACTGTATTTGGCTATCCAAAAATTGGAGCTAATAGAGAACTTAAAAAAGCAATTGAAAGTTACTGGAAAGGAGAAATCACGAAAGAAGAAATGCTTAAAAAAGCAGAAGAAGTTGATATTGAAAGAATGAAAAAAGTAATAGATGCAAATTTAGACTATATTCCATCTAACGATTTTTCACTTTATGATTTTGTTTTAGATATTTCAACAATGATTAATGCAATTCCACAAAGATTTCAAAATATAGAAGACAGCCTTGATAGATACTTTGCAATGGCAAGGGGAACAAAAGATGCTATTGCCTGTGAAATGACAAAATGGTTTGATACAAACTACCACTATATTGTCCCAGAGCTTACAGGTGGATTTAAACTTATTAAAAATAGACCTTTAACTTCTTATAAGTGGGCGAAAGAAAAATTTGGAATTGAAACAAAACCTGTTTTAGTTGGAGCATTTACATACTTAATGCTTTCTAAAGTTTACGAAAAACAGGAAGGTTCCTTTTTAATGAAAATGATAAAAGCAGATGAAAGTAAAAAATTTAAACCATTACTACTTGAATTAGCTTCTGTTTATAACCAAATCCTTAAAGAACTACAGGAAGAAGGGGTAAAAACAGTTCAGTTTGATGAACCTGCACTTGTTTTGGATTTAGATGATGAAAAAATAGATGCATTAATTGAGGCTTATAAGGTAATAACTGATGGAATAGATAATATTGAAATTTTTGTCCATACATATTATGAAAGCCTTGACCACTTTGAAAGAATTACAAATGAACTTCCAGTTGCAGGTATTGGTCTTGATTTTGTTGTAAATAATGAAAACCTTGAAAATCTCAAAAAATATGGATTTCCAAAAGATAAAAAACTACAGGCTGGAGTAATTTCAGGTAGAGACCCCTGGAAAACTGATTATAAAGAAGTGTTAGCTTTAATTAATGAAATTAAAAATTATGTAGATGAAGATAGAATTGTTTTATCAAATGCAGCACCACTTTTCCACTTACCAGTATCATTAAAACCAGAAAAAGGACATTTAGATGATAGATTAATTGGCCTTTTATCATTTGCAGATGAAAGATTAGAAGAAATCAAAACATTAAAAGAAATAATAAATGAAGGAAAAGAAGTTCCAACTCAAACATTACAAGCTTTAAGAGATGAATTCAAAAATGAAGAAGTAAGAAAGAAGGTAGAAGGAATAGACCAGCAAGAAATAAAAAGACCTCATAACTTTAAAGAAAGATACAAAAAACAAATTGAATTACTAGGTCTTCCAAGATTTCCAACTACAACAATAGGAAGTTTCCCCCAAACAAAAGAAGTTCGTCAGATGAGAGCTAAATTTAGAAGAGGAGAAATTTCAGCGGAAGAATATGAAAACTTTATAAAAGAGCAAATTAAAAAGGCAGTAGAAATACAAGAGGAACTGGGACTTGACGTTTTTGTCCATGGAGAGTTTGAAAGAACAGATATGGTTGAGTTCTTCGGTGAAAAAATGGATGGTTTTGCATTTACTAAAAATGGCTGGGTTCAGTCTTACGGAACAAGATGCGTTAGACCTCCAATTATCTATGGAGATGTCTCAAGATCTGAACCTATGACTGTTAAAGAAATAGTTTATGCACAAAGCTTAACAGATAAACCAATGAAAGGAATGCTAACTGGACCTGTAACAATTTTAAACTGGTCTTTCTACAGAAAAGATATACCTAAAAAAGAAATTGCTTATCAGATTGCACTTGCATTAAGAGATGAAGTTTTAGACCTTGAAAAAGAAGGAATAAAAGTAATCCAGATAGATGAGCCTGCATTTAGAGAAGGACTTCCTCTTAAGAAAAGAAAACAGGAAGAATACCTAAAATGGGCAGTTAAGGCATTTAGATTAACAAACAACACAGTTCAGGAAACAACTCAGATACACACACATATGTGTTATTCAGAGTTTAACGAAATTATTGAGTGGATTTATACAATGGATGCAGACGTTATTTCAATTGAAGCATCAAGGTCTAAAGGAGAAATCATAGAAGCTTTTGAAAGATTTAACTACGACCATGGAATTGGAGTTGGTGTTTATGACATACACTCACCAAGAATTCCACCAGTAGAAGAAATGCTTGAAATAGCAGAAAGAACTGTTCAGGTGATAGATAAAAACCTAATCTGGATTAATCCTGACTGTGGTCTTAAAACAAGACAATGGGAAGAAGTTATCCCTGCATTAAAAAATATGGTTCGGGTGGCAAAAATCCTTAGAGAAAAATACGGCAGTGAGTATAACTGGTAAAATTTTTAGGAGGGTTTCTTGTGAAACCCTCTGTTATTCCAATAACCTCCAGCAATGACTATCCGTTTATGTGATTAATCATAATCCCTGTAAATACAGTTTATTTAATCTTTATAATTAGAGAAAATAAAAACCGGAGAAGAAACAATGGACAGAAGGAAATTTTTACAGACAGCCTTTGCTTCAGGGGCTTTATTTGCAATTGATGGTTTAATTTCAAATTCTGAAGCTAATGAAACATTTTTCGAGGGAACCCCTATCTTCAAACCGGAGATTAAAACTGTTCACGGACAAAAACATACCCCGTTTATTGACGCACCAAAAAAGGTTAAAGCAGGAGAATTTTTTGAGGTTAGGGTAATTACAGGTTATTATCATCCTCACCCTAACAAAGTAGAACACCATATAGAATGGTCTTCACTGTATATTAATGCCTTTGAAGCCGGACAAGCAACATTCAAAGCAACAATCTCAAACCCTGATGTTACTTTTAAAGTAAAGATTGATTCTAAAGGAAAATCTATTTTAAGAGCGTTCTCTTACTGTAATATACACGGTTTATGGTTAAGTTTCCCTAAAGAAATAGAAGTTGTTTAATTTTTAAAATAAACCTGACCTCCTGTAACTCTAAAGTAACTCTGTGAACCTATAATACTTAAAAAAATAGGAGGTCAGGCCAAATGAAAAAAACAGCTGCTTTGTCTGCTATAGTATCAGGAAGTATAATCTTATTTTCCTGCGGAGGAAGCGGAGGAAACTCAGACTCTTCAACCCAATCGGTTCAAGCGTCATTGATATTAACAGACAGCCCTGCCGATACTATGGATTCAATTTATGTAGACATCACATCTGTATCTTTAAAACATACAGGTAGAAATACAGAATGCAATTTATTTACCGCTGACCCTCAAAATAACCCTCTAAGAAATGTTAATCTACTTGAGCTTAAAGATATTTTGTATGTCGTAAATACAAAAAACTGTCCCGAAGGTAATTACAATAGACTGAGAATTGAATTTAAGGATAATATTGAAGTTTATGCAAATAGTCAAAGTTATAACTGCAAAGTTAAAGAATTTAATTCAGGAAGTAATAAACAACCCAATAAACCCCACTGTGATAATAACGGCAACTGTTTTGTTGAGATAAACGGAGTAATTAATCTTCTTGCCAAAAAATCTGATGTTGTAGTTGATTTTGACCTTGCAAGCTCAGATGTAAATATAGACCCCCAGACCGGAAACTGTGAAATAACTTTTAAAATGTCTCCAGTGGTTATGGAAGACCATAAATTCAAAGAGCTGGCAGGAAGCAAAAATATAATGTTTGAAGGAAAAATTACTAATCTGGACACTTCTTCAAAAAGATTTATCCTTCATACTCAAGACCAAGATATTACCGTTGATTACTCTGCCGCCTTAAATTCCCAAACAGGATTAGAAGATTTACTCACTCTTGCAAATAATATGGACTCTAAATATGAATTAAAAGTAATTTGTAGTAGCTCAGACCCAGAAATATGTCTTGCAGAAAAAATAATCCTTGAGATAGAAAATGTAACAGTATCCAATCTTGATACAACGAATAAAACATTTCAGATATCTATAAACGGTTCCCAGACAATAACAGTTGACTACTCAAATGCAAAAATTAAAGGAGAATTGTTAGAAGGAGCAAATGTAGAAATAAAACTTATTGGATTTGATGGAAGTAATTACATTGCAAAAGTAATAAAAGTTAAAGATTAAAGTTAGAAAGGGGGTATCCCCCTCCCTCCTTTTTTATTCAAAATATAGAACTACTCCGTCTAAATCCTTTATAACTTTCCCTTTTAATTCTCTGTTTTTTTCTGTAGACAGTATATTTGCAATTTTATCAACAAAACTTCCTTCATCAACGGCATAAGTAATATTTTCTTTTAATACTTTTAACATACTGTTCATGAAATCTTCATCTGATAAAGAAATGATAATAGCATCTCCATTTTCTCTAATACATCTTTCTTTGCAGTATAAAAACGTTTTTACAATAAGGTCTTCAAGACATCCTTTAATTGCCTTGTTTTCCATAATTTTTCCCTCAAAATTATTGACTTTCTTTAATACCTTAACCCATCTTTATAATTAAAGACAAATTGGTATGAATTTATAATTATGATAAAGCTTATTTTTTAGCTGGCAACAAATAAAATATATTTTGTTAAAAATAGGAGGTCAGGAAGATGGCAGAACACAAGGACGAAGTTCTTTTAAAGATTAATAAAGTTTATCAACCACCGCAAAGGGTTCTTGAGAAGGCCTATATAAGCAGGGAAAAATTTGATGAGATGTATAAGCGTTCCATTGAAGACCCTGAAAGTTTCTGGGCTGAGCTGGCAGAGAAAGAGCTTCACTGGTTCAAAAAATGGGACAAAGTTTTTGAATGGAATTTTCCGGAGTATAAATGGTTTGTTGGAGGCAAACTTAATATCACCTATAACTGTCTTGATAGACACGTTATAGACGGTAGAAGAAATAAACTTGCTTATATCTGGGTTGATGAAGATGGAAATGAGAAAAAGGTCACCTATGGTGAGCTTTTAGAACTGGTTAACAAAATAGCAAATGGTCTTAAATCCCTTGGAGTTAAAAAAGGTGACAGGGTTGTTATCTATATGCCTCTTGTAATTGAACAGCTTGCAACAATGCTGGCCTGTGCAAGAATAGGGGCTATACATTCTGTTGTTTATGCAGGTTTTAGTGCAAATGCCCTGAAAATGAGAATTGAAGATGCACAGGCAAAGGTCGTAGTTACTTCAACATGGACAAAAAGAAGAGGCAAAAAAATAAACCTTAAATCTGTGGTTGATGAAGCTGTTGATGGACTTGAATTTGTTGAAAACATAATTGTGCTCCAAAGAGAAGGAGACCAGTTTGAGCTGGAAGAAAAAGAGATAGACTTTTATGAACTCATAAAAGATAAATCTGCTGAATGTGAGCCAGAAATAATGGATGCAGAAGACCCATTGTTTATCCTATACACATCAGGCTCAACAGGAAAACCAAAAGGAGTTTTACACACAATAGGTGGATACAACCTTTATACCCATGTAACAACAAAATATGTATTTGATATCCATGAAGATGATATTTTCTGGTGCACAGCCGACCCAGGATGGATCACCGGGCATAGCTATATGGTTTATGGACCTCTTTCTGTAGGTGCAACATCTGTTGTAGCAGAAGGAGCACCTGATTACCCAGACCCGGGAAGATGGTGGTCTATAGTTGAAAAATACAGGGTAAATATATTCTATACTGCACCAACAGCAGTAAGATTATTTATGAAATACGGAGAAGAATGGCCTGCAAAATATGATTTATCTTCTCTCAGAATTCTTGGTTCTGTCGGAGAGCCTATAAACCCTGAGGCATGGATATGGTATTACGAAAATATTGGAAGAGGTCAATGTTCAATTGTTGATACATGGTGGCAAACAGAAACAGGAGGTCACATGATAACAACAGTTCCTGCATATCCTCAAAAACCTGGAAAAGCAGGAAAACCATTCTGGGGAATTGAAGCAGATGTAGTTGATAAAAATGCAAATCCTGTTGAACCAAACACAGTAGGATTTTTAGTTATTAAAAAACCATGGCCATCGGCATTAAGAACATGCTGGGGAGAACCTGAAAGATTTAACAAATACTGGACAGAAATTGATAATGTTTACTTCTCAGGAGATACTGCAACAAAAGATGAAGATGGATACATAATGATTTTAGGAAGGGCTGATGATGTTATAAATGTATCTGGACACAGAATAGGAACAGCAGAAGTTGAAAGTGCCCTTGTTTCCCATCCGGCAGTGGCGGAAGCAGCAGTAATTGGAAAACCCCACGAAGTAAAAGGGGAAAGCATCAAAGCATTTGTAATCCTCAAACAAGGAGAACAGCCTTCAGACAATCTGGTAAAAGACCTTAAAATGCATGTCCGACATGAACTTGGAGCCCTTGCTGTTCCTGACGAAATAGAATTCGTTGATAAACTACCAAAAACAAGGTCTGGAAAAATAATGAGAAGGGTTTTAAAAGCAAAAGAGTTAGGATTACCACTTGGAGATATATCAACATTAGAAGATTAGTTTAAAAGGGGCTTTTTGCCCCTTTATATTTTTAAAAATTTAAAAATCCTTTTTCCTAAACTAAACGGTTCTTTAATATTTCTCTCTTTAATCTGCCTATGGGTTATGCTTCTGTAAATATTTTCAAAAATAAATGAAACTATCACCACTCCAAAGCTGGTATAAAAACTGTCTTTCTGAGTTTTCCATTGATACATAACAAGAACTAAAAATACAGAGAATATCACAATAAAATTAAAAATAACCCATACTTTTTTCCCTTCTACTTTACCAAGGAGTCTGTAGTGAGAAAAGATTACAAACAGATAAATAACCAGAAAAACAAAACTAATCAGGGAGGAAATACCATTAAGGTCAAAAAAGAGCGCAAATAAAACACTTAAAATAGCAGTTATATATAACCCTTCTGGTTCCTGAAACCAGACCTTTCTTTCAAAAATTTCAGGAAGATGTCCCTTTTTAGCTAAAACATAGGCAACATTTGCACCACCATATAAAGTGGCATTAATAGCAGAAGAAGTGGAAAACAAAGCACCAATAGCAACAAGTGTAAATCCTATCTCTCCTAAAAATGGCTTAGCGGCTTCGGCAAGTGCATACTCTTTAGCTTTTATTAAACCTTCTACTCCCAAATTACCCAGTGCAGTAACTGCAACGGATATATAAACAAAGGCAACAATTAATATACTAAGGTATATAGCCTTTGGAACAGTTTCTTTTGGGTTTTCTATATTCTCAGAGGCATTTGTTATAAGCCCAAATCCCATATAGGTTAAAAATAAAACTGCAGCAGCTGAGAAGGTATTTATTATATCCTTTGAGCTAAATAAAGGTTTTAAAAATTCCGGCTTTATACTCCATATTCCCAGAACCACAAAAGATAGTAATATGGAAAGTTTTATTAAAACAATCCAGAATTCAGCTTTTCCTACAGCTTTTGAACCAAAAAAGTTTAAAGCAGTAAAAAATGCCACAACTAAAACTTCAATAATTCCTATTAGCAAGGGAGTTAACGGTAAATGAAAAAGAGCCAGAAAATATCCTGCAAAAGCTTTAGCAAAAAGGGATATAGAAATAACATAACTGAACCACATAAGAATACTTAAAGTTCCTGTAACAGCATTATCCCCAATTCCACGGAGAATGAACTCTATAGGTCCTGCATTTGATACATAAACAGCGCCAAGCTTTGCATAAGAATATGCAACAGATAATGAAACCAGTGCGGCTATTGCAAAGGCAATATAAAGGTTATTATGGCATATCTGGGCACCTACACCCAGGATAGAAAATATACCTGCCCCTATCATAGTTCCAACGGCTATTGATACAGTTTCCCATAAACCAAGTTTCTGATTATTTTTCTTCATAGTTTATCCATCTTTTTTATTAGATTGTATCTTAAGACAGGGACAGAATTAAAGAGAGATAAGAAGAGGGGAAACTCTTCTTAGGAGATTAAGCGTGGGCTTCTTCAGATTCTACGATTTTTGCTTCTACAATTCTTCTGTTGCATTTTTCACATCTTGTGTCCAAAATACCAACATTGTTAGCAACCAAAATAGTTTCTTTTCCTTCGTGACCACACTTACATTTAAAAGGAACTTCAACAAATCTAATGTCAATATCCTTTTCTTGTTTCGCCACTACCATCAATCATCACCTCCTTTTTGTTAGTTTTTATTAACCGGCAAGAAAAAATATGCAGATATTCTAATTTGTTGATGATTTTTGTCATAAATAGGAACCTTTTTCTGATGTTAAAAATCTATTTACAAAATGGGTAAATTGATATATTTTTTATACTTTGGTAGCAGAAAATAATTTTAAGGAGGATTGATGGATTGATAGGATTCGGACCTCATTTAATGGTTGATGGCTATGAGGCCAATTATGAGACACTTGCAAGTGTTGAAGCAATTACAGAATTTTTAGACAATCTTCCTAAAGAAATAGGAATGACGAAGATAATGCCACCTTACGTATTTAAATACGATGGAGGAGATAAACCTGAAGATTGGGGAGTTTCCGGATTCGTAATTATTGCAGAAAGCCATATTAGTATCCATACTTTCCCTGAAAAGCAATACTTCTCCATTGATATTTTCTCATGTAAAGAGTTTGATATGGATAAAGCTGTTGAAATAATAAAAGAATACTTTGGAACAGATAAACTGGAAATCAGAACAACCAATAGAGGAACAGAGTTCCCAAGGGATATTGGAATTGCAGCTTCTATCACAGGTGCACAAAGAAGCAGATTAGTATAAAAAAGGGGCTTTAATGCCCCTTTAAATTTTTTTTTATTTCTTCAATATCTTTTGAACCTTCTCTTAATATCTTTAACCCATCTTTTACTTTTACAATTGTTGAGGGTTTACCTTCTAATTTTCCCTTGTCTATATATAAATTAACTTTATTTCCAAAATATCTTATAGCTTCCTGAATATCTGAAGCGGGTTTTTTTCTTTCTGGATTTGCGCTTGGAGCTATAACAGGTAGTTTTAAAGTTTTGAGAAATTGAATAAATTCATCATTATCAGGAATTCTAAATGCCAGACTTTTTTGTCCCCTGTGTAAATACTCAAATTTATCCAAAACTTCTTCAGGTAAGTCTATAATAACGGTTATTCCTCTACTATCCAGTAATTTTTTTTCTTCAAATGTTGGTTTTATTCCAAATAAACTTAGATAATCCACTGATGGTATCAAAATAATAAATGGCTTGCTTGTATCCCTACCTTTTAGTTTATATACCCTTTCAACAGCATTTTTATCCAGTGCATTTGCAAGAATACCATATAAAGTATCTGTAGGGACTATAACAATCTTACCGGATTTAATAGCTTTAATGGCTTCAGAGAAATCCTTTAATACTTTACTCATAGGTATGTTCTTCTGATGGAAACTGCTGATTTTCTACCTCGGAGATAAACTGTTTCAAACCACTTAAAAATAATTCCTTGCCATTTACATATTTTTTCACAAATTTTGGTGTTTTATCAAAAAATCCCATCATATCGTGGAAGACAAGAACCTGACCGTCTGTATATTTCCCTGCCCCAATTCCAATTGTAGGAACTTCTACAAATTCTGTGATTTCCTTCGCAAGTTTTTCAGGAATTGCTTCAAGCACTATAGCAAAAACTCCAGCCTGTTCTAAAATTTTTGCATCTGCAACAATTTTTTTGGCCTGTTCTTCTGTTCTTCCCTGAACCTTATAACCCCCAAGGGCATGAACAGATTGGGGAGTAAGTCCCAGATGTCCCATAACAGGAATTCCAATTGAAACAAGTTTTTCCACCAGAGGTGCTATCTCTTCTCCACCTTCAACCTTAACAGCGTTTGCCCCTGTTTCTTTCATTAGTCTACCTGCATTTTTTATAGCTTCCTCTTGACTGACTTGATATGTTAAAAATGGCATATCAACTACAATAAATGTCCTAGGGGCTCCTCTTCTCACTGCTTTTGCATGGTATATCATATCTTCAAGGGTTACAGGTAATGTTGTATCAAGTCCCTGAATAACCATACCAAGAGAATCTCCAACAAGAATACAATCTACACCTGCCTCCTCGCATATCCTGGCAGACCAGTATTCATAAGTAGAAATCATTGTTATTTTTTTTCCTTTTTCTTTTGCTTCTATAAATTCATTTATGTTTTTCATCTTTTCACCTTAAATCACAGGCTTCCCTGTTTATTTCTATTTCCTCCTCTTCTTTGGGGATACCAAAGTTATCTCTTATCTGTCCATTTCCAAATATTACAAACTTTGGAATTGTAAGCTCTTCCAGTCCCATTGGGCCCCTTGCATGAATTTTATCTGTGGAAATTCCCATTTCTGCTCCCAGACCAAACTCATATCCATCTGTAAATCTGGTTGAAGCATTGATATAAACTGCCGAACTATCAACTTCATTTATAAATCTCATACCTTTTGTGTAATTTTCTGTAACTATAGATTCTGAATGATTTGAGCCATATTTATGTATAAAATCAATGGCTTCGTCAAGGCTATCAACCACTTTTACAGCAATTATCAGGTCTAAAAATTCTTCATAATAATCCTCTTCTGTTGCTGGAACTATTTCTGTATCTTTTGCTTTGGGATGATCTTTTAAGATAGAAAGTGAAACCTCATCACATCTCATTTCAACGCCGGCTTTTCCGTAGTAGTAAGCGATCTCTGGAAGGAATTTTTCTGCTATATCTTTGTGGACAATTAAATTTTCTATTGCATTACATACCGAGGGTCTTTGAACCTTTGCGTTATAGGCTATATTAAGGGCTTTATCCATATCTGCTTCATCATCCACATACAGATTACATACACCTTTATAATGCTTTATAACAGGCATTTTGGCTTTTTCTGCAACGGCTCTTATAAGCCCTTCCCCGCCTCTTGGAATAACCACATCTATATACTGGTCAAGCTCAAGAAGATGATTTACTACTTCTCTGTCTGTTGAATCAACGAACTGGATAGCTTCTTCTGGAAAGCCTGTTTCTCTTGCTGCTTGTTTCAGAATATCAACCAGAACCCTGTTGGAGTTTATTGTTTCACTACCACCTTTAAGGATAACTGCGTTTGAGGACTTCATACATAGTGCTGCTGCTTCAACGGTAACGTTTGGCCTTGCTTCGTATATTATCATTATTGTTCCTAAAGGAACTCTCATTCTGCCTACTTTCAGACCATTTGGCCTTGTCCACATGGATATTATCTGACCTACAGGGTCAGGTAGAGAAGCAACTTCTTTTAGGACATCTACCATTCCATTAATCCTTTTTTCATTAAGTGCAAGTCTATCAAGGAGTGCCTTTGAATAGCCTTTCTTTTCGGCTTTTTCCAGATCTTTCTGGTTTTCTTTTTGCAGTATATCCTTTTTCTCAAGAAGTAATTCGGCTGCTCTGAGAAGAACTTTATTTTTTATATCTGTATTTATCTGTCTTAAAAATTTCTGGGACTTTTTTGCCTTCTGGGCAATATTTTCCGCATATATTTTAAGATCCATTGAATCCTCCGAAAGATAAATTTTTGATATTTAAATTATAAGAAATTATTGATTTTCCATAAAGTTTTCGTAATAGGTGATAGCTTCAAGCTCTGCAGAAAGAAGGTCTTCAATGGCAAGACCTGTTTTATTAAGGTGTTCTACCGCTTCATTTAAGTTATCCCTTTCGATACTCTCGATTGCTTTAAGTAAATGTCCAAGAATTCCTTCATGCCTGGTTAAAGCAAGCTTTATATCATCTTCTATATAAAGTTCCTCTACTATCTCTTCAATGGGTTTACTTAAAATTACATCAATAAGAGATAACATTCCTGTTATATATGCCTTATCCATAAATGTAATATCCGAGCTTATTTTTGAAACAAGAATTTCCATCATTTTGCCACGGATCACAGCCCTTTCAAGTAGAGGATTAAGTTTTATATCTCCACCTTCAGAAGCAAAAAGCTGTAATATAACCCATTTTTGAATATTGGAATATCCGAGAATAGATAAAGCTTGCCTTATAGAATGTATCTTGTGCCTTAAATAAAAGAAAGGCGAGTTGATAAACTTTAGTAGTTTATATGCAAGATCTGGATATCCTTTTATGAATTTTTCTATTTCAGATATATCCTGTTCTAAGATAGACATTTTAAGAAGTTTCATTAAGGCCATTTTATAGGAGGATATCTGTTTATTTTTTATCACAGATGGTTTTTCAAAGAAAAATCCCTGAAAGTAATCAAAACCAAGCTCTTTTGCAAGTATAAAATCCTTTTCAGTTTCAACTTTTACAGCTATTAGTTTCAAAGGATATTTTTTCAAAAACTCCACAGCCTCTTTAAGTTCTATATCAGAGTATTCTTTTATATTAAGCTTAACGTAATCAACTATTTCAAAAAGAGGTGTAAGGAAATCTGACATTTTTACATCATCAAGGGCTACTTCATAGCCTTTTTCTTTTACTGTTTGAATACTGTCAATAATGAATTTATTTACTTTATCTATTTTTCCTATTTCAAGAACAATTTTGTTTTCCGGAAGTAGTTCTATTAATTCTCCTTCTATAAACTCAGGAGTTACATTTATAAAGCCCCTTTTATTACTAATAATGTCTTTAAAGTCCATATAGGACATTATGTTCATAATTACCCGAGCAGTAGCTTCAATACTATCTTTTATAACAGCATAATTATCCTCTTTATCCCTAAAGAGTAGTTCGTAGCCAAAAATATTTATATTCTTATCTAATATGGGTTGCCTTCCAAGATATATCTCTTTCATCAAAAACCCTTACATAGACTTATATTAAATTATCGTAAATTTTAATAGTTATCGTTAATTCAATTATAGTATATAATTTGAAAAAAAAGATGGGGTTTTCCAATGAAGAAGTTAAGATTATGCCTCGCCCAGATTAATTCTACAGTTGGAGATCTGGAAGGAAACACCCAAAAAATAATAGATGCAATCCATGAAGCACAAAAACATGAGGTCGATATCATAGCCTTTCCGGAACTGGCTATAACAGGATATCCACCTGAAGACCTTTTATTAAAACCAAGCTTTATAAACAAAAATCTTGAGTTACTGGAAAAAATAGCCAAAGAAAGCAAAGATATAATCTCGATTGTTGGTTTTGTTGATAAACAAGAAGATATTTTTAATGCAGCTGCTGTGTTATTAAATGGTCAAATTCTTACGAAATATCACAAAAACTTCCTGCCAAACTATGGAGTTTTTGATGAGGTTAGATACTTCCAGAGAGGTAATGAGATAACCCTATTAAATATTGAAGGTTATAAGATTGGCCTTTCAATATGCGAGGATATATGGTATCCAGAAAATCCTATTAACATTCAGGCTATAGAAGGTGCGGAGCTTGTTATTAATATAAATGCCTCTCCGTATCATATAGGTAAAGTTAAAGAAAGAGAAGATATGCTCAAGGTTAGGGCAAGGGACAATCTGATATCAATTGCCTATGTAAATCTGGTGGGTGGTCAGGATGAGCTTGTTTTTGATGGTAATAGCTTTGTAGTCGGAGCTGGAGGAGAAATTCTGGCAAAAGGTCTTCCTTTCAAAGAAGATATGATTTACTGTGATATAGACCTTGACTCTATTTTTAGAAAACAGCTTAAAGATAACAGGTTAAGAAACCTAAGGGCAAATTATAAAAGAGAGGAAAGAGTAACAGAAGTTTTCACAGATTACAAAATTAAAGATAAATTTGAGGTTATTCCTCAGAGAATAGAAATAGACCAGACAGAAGCAGAAGAAATATATTCTGCTTTAATAACAGGACTAAGGGATTATATAAGGAAAAATAACTTTGAAAAAGTGGTTATAGGTCTTAGCGGAGGGATAGACAGTTCTTTAACTGCAACTATTGCCGTTGATGCCCTTGGAAAAGAAAATGTAAAAGGAGTATTAATGCCATCCCAATATACATCAAAAGAAAGCATAGAAGATGCAACACAACTTGCAAAAAATCTCGGAATAGAAACTTTGACATTACCAATAACTGATATATTTAAAAAATATTTGGAGGAACTTGCACCGGTTTTTGAAGGAAGAAAACCAGATGCAACAGAAGAAAACCTTCAGGCAAGAATTAGGGGAAACTTACTTATGGCCTTATCTAACAAATTTGGTTGGATTGTTCTGGCAACGGGAAATAAATCAGAGATGAGTGTAGGATATGCAACTCTTTATGGAGATATGGTCGGTGGCTTTGCTGTTTTAAAAGATGTTTACAAAACAAAAGTTTATGAACTTGCCCAGTATAGAAACTCCATATCACCGGTTATTCCCGAGAGGGTTCTGGAAAAACCACCTTCGGCAGAGCTCAGACCAGATCAAAAGGATGAAGATGAACTTCTACCTTATGTTATATTAGATCAAATAATCTATTACTATGTAGAAGAGGATTTACCTGCCGAAGATATTGTAAAACTTGGATTTGATAAAGAAAGTGTGGAAAAAGTCATAAAAATGATAGACAGAAATGAGTATAAAAGAAGACAGGCACCAATAGGAATAAGAATAACAAAAAGAGGTTTTGGTAAAGACAGAAGAATGCCAATAACAAATAAATACAGGGAGATGTAAAATGAGGGATTTAACAACATTAATTTTAGCGGCAGCAGCATCATTTGCATTTTTTTACAGACTTTTCAGTAAAAAAAAGCAAGAAATAAAACAGATTGAAATTGAACAACCGGAAGAGCTAAAACCATTTGCGCCATCAGGCAAAATGGTAGAAGTATTAAAAAGATTTAATGAGATGAAACAAAAGATTTAACTTATCTGTGTCTATCCACACCTACTTTTTCGCAATATTGAGAAACAGGGCATTTTGAACAAAATGGGGATATCGGCTTGCATATAGTCTGCCCAAAAGCGACAAGCAGGTCATTTATTTTGTTCCAGTATTTTTTAGGAACTTTTTTCATTAACTCCAGCTCTGTTTCCTCCGGAGTTTTTGTTTTTACAAATCCCAGTCTGTTTGTAATCCGGTGAACGTGGACATCAACACATATTGCGGGTTTATTAAATGATAAAGCAAGCACAAGATTTGCTGTTTTCCTACCAACTCCGGGAAGTTTAAGAAGTTCTTCAAGGATGTCAGGAACCTGACTGTTGTATTTTTCAACAAGAATTTGGGATATTTTCTTTATTGTTTTTGCTTTATTTCTGTAAAATCCCGCCGGATATATAGCTTTTGCAATTTCTTCTTCTGAAAGCTTAAGCATATCATAAGGGTTGTCTGCCAGTTTGAATAATCTTTCTGAAGCTTCAGCAGTTACCTCATCTTTTGTTCTTAAACTGATTATTGTTGATATCAAAATCTGAAACGGTGTTCTATGCTCCCTTTTTGCCATAAGGGACACTACAGGAGCATTCCATTTTGGAAATTCCTTTTCCAGTATATCAAGCACTTTTATAAAGGTTTTGCTATCCATAAAAAAAGATTATACTAAATGTATGGGTGTGCTTGTTACTATTTTAGTTATTTTTATAAGTTTAGGTTTTTTCTTAAAACCAAAGGCAGAGGATATATATCCCAATACATTTTATCCGGGAAGTATTCATATCTTAAAAAACACAACAGGTTCATATATAGAACTAAAAACAAACTATGGAACATTTAGATTTCCCATAAAAGATAAGAATGCATTTTTCGCAATTCCCTATGGAACTAAAGGAATGGCCATTTTAAATGTTGTAAAAGATGGTCAGGTGGTTTATCGACGATATTTGATTATAAAAGATAAGTATTTCAGAGTTTCCAGAATACATGTTAGAGAAAGAAGGTTAACCAAGAAAGTTTTAAAAAGAATATATGTAGAACATAAGCTTCTAAGAAAAATATTTAAAACCTATACCTCCAAAAAATTTACAGAAGACCACTTCCTAAAACCCCTCAGATACTTGAAAATATCAACACCGTTTGGGGCAAGAAGAATTATAAACGGCACCAAAAAATCTATCCACTGGGGCACAGACTTTAAAGCCCCAAAAGGAGAACCGGTTTTTGCATCTCTTACAGGAAAAGTAGTATTGGCAAGGGAGCTTTATTACACAGGGAATACGGTAATTATTGACCACGGCCTTGGCCTTTATACTCTGTATGCCCATTTATCAAAAATAACAGTCAAAGAAGGCCAGATGGTAAAAGGAGGCCAAATTATCGGTAAAGTAGGCTCAACAGGAAGATCAACAGGACCTCATCTGCATTTTGGGGTTTATATAAATGACATAAAAGTTGACCCGATGTTAGCCTTAAAACTAAAACTGTAATATATTGTAAAAAAACTTTTTTCAGGGGAAAAGAATGTCAGAAAAGAAAGAAAACATTACCCCTATGCTTGCCCAGTATCACAGAATTAAAAATGAATATCCGGATGCTCTTGTTTTATATAGATTAGGCGATTTTTATGAGATGTTTTATGAAGATGCATATATAGGAGCCAGAGACCTGAATATAGCCCTTACCAGAAAAAAGGTTGGGAAATCTGCAGATATTCCAATGTGTGGAATTCCCTATCATGCTGCAGACAGTTATATAAGCAGGCTTGTTGCAAAAGGACATAAAGTTGCAATCTGTGAACAGCTTGAGGATGCTTCAAAGGCCAAAGGAATAGTCAAAAGGGATGTTATCAGGGTAATAACCCCGGGAACATATTTTGAGAATGAAAAACTGAAATCTGCCCTTGTTGCAATACTACCTGAAGGAAATAAATATGGAGTTTCATATATAAACCTCTCCACAGGTGAGTTTTTTGCAACTATTACAGACTTTAATGGTTTAATAGCATTTCTTGGAAAATTTCAGCCAAAAGAGATACTGCTTCCTGAAAATACTGAAATACCAGAAATAAAAGAAAACTTCAGGAATATATTTATATCCCATGTCCCCCAAGAATTTTATTCCCAGGAAAAACTAAAAGAACTGTTAAACTTTTTCAAAACCAGCCATTATTCATCATTTGGATTTTCAGATAAAGACATGACTGCCCTTTTATCAGCTGCAGCAGTTCTTGAGTATGTCAAGATAACTCAGAAGCAATTTTTACCTTTTATAAATCCCTTAAAGCAATATCAAGGGGATATTTATATAAGGCTTGATTACTCAGCCCAGAAACATCTTGAACTAACAACGGCAAATGAAGGAAATATTCCATTACTGCGGGTCATAGACAGAACTCTCACAGGAATGGGAAGAAGAAAATTAAAATTTTTCCTGCTTCATCCATTAAAGGACAAAAACCTTATACTTCAAAGACTGGAATTTGTTTCTGAATTGTTTGAGAATTCAAACATCAGGGAAAAAATAAGAGAAATATTAAACGAAGTATTTGATGTGGAAAGGCTTATCTCAAAAATATCCTCAAACACAATGACCCCTCGGGATATGGTTGCTCTCAGAACATCTTTAGAATATATCAGACAGCTTAAATCCCTGAAAGACCAGATAAACTCCCAGTATGGAAAAGAATTATTTGAAAATATTGAGGATTTTTCTTATCTGATAGATAAACTGGAAAATTATCTTGAGGATAATCCACCAATACATCTAAAAGAAGGGGGATTAATCAAGAAAGGAGTCCATCCAGACCTTGACGAGCTCAAAGAAATAAAAGAAAAAGGAAATCAATGGATTAAAGAATATCAGGAAGAGCTCAGAGAAGAAACAGGCATCCAGAGTCTTAAAATAGGCTATAACAAAGTAATGGGCTATTATATAGAAGTAACCAAGCCAAATCTTAAATTTGTCCCCTCATATTTCAGGAGAAGACAGACCCTTTCAAATGCAGAAAGGTTTACCACGGAAAAGCTTCAGAGATTTGAGGAAAAAATTCTGTCTGCAGATGAAAAAATAAAAGCCCTTGAGTATGAAATATTTATGCAAATCAGAGAAGAAATTTCGGAAAATGCAGAAAAAATTGCAAAAACAGCACAAAACGTCGGACTTATAGATGCTATACAGTCCCTCGCCACAATATCTGTGGAAAAAGGATGGACAAAGCCGGAAATAACCGAAGGTTACGATATATTTATTCAGGAAGGATACCACCCTGTCATAAAAGAGTTTGTAAATGATTTCGTTCCAAATGATTTAAAAATGGACAGAAACTCCTTTTTCCATATAATCACAGGTCCAAATATGGCAGGTAAAAGCACATTTATAAGACAGTCAGCAATCATACTAATTCTGGCTCAGGCAGGCTCATTTGTTCCGGCTAAAAAAGCGAAAATCTCCATTGTTGATGGAATATTTACCAGAATAGGTTCTGGGGATGTTTTATCAAAGGGACTCTCAACATTTATGGTTGAGATGCTTGAGATGGCAAATATCCTTAATAATATAACCTCAAAAAGCTTTGTTGTTCTTGACGAAGTTGGAAGGGGAACCAGCACTTATGATGGTCTTTCAATTGCATGGGCTATCTCAGAATATATAAGTCAGAAAGTAAAAGCAAAAACATTGTTTGCCACTCATTACCACGAACTAACTAAATTGGAAGAAGAGATAAAAGGTGTCAAAAACTACCACATGGAAATACTTGAAAAGAAAGGAGATATAAAATTTCTATTTAAGGTCAAGGAAGGTTTTACAAACAAAAGCTATGGCGTTCATGTGGCAAAACTTGCAGGTATAAAGGAAGAAATAATTAAAAGGGCTTATGAAATCTTATATCATCTTGAAGAAGAACAGGAGAAAAAAATAGATGACACGATAATAAATTTATCCCAGAAAAAAGAAGAGTATCTGCCGTTATTCAGGGAATTAGAAGAAAAGGAACAAACTCCTGAACATATTCAACAAATAATAAAAGAGATTGGAAGCATAGATATAGCCACGATGACACCGATAGATGCAATAGTATTTCTAAATCAACTAAAAACAAAAATAAAACAGTTTAAAAATTAAAAAGGGCGGTATCTTTTGATACCGCCAGAAATAGGAGGTTAGGAGGGCCATGAGAGGAAACACAGCTTCAGGTGCTGCGTGTCCCACTAACCTGAGGGGGATTTGTATTATATGCAAAAAATGAAAAAAATCAATACCTTATATCAGACTAAAGGATATGTTTTGCCATTGTGTTAAAAACTATTTCTACAGCCTGGTCAGGATGTTCAAGTGTAAAATCTGCCTCAATTCCAACATCACCGAAAGTCTTAAAATACCTTATAATACGGTAGTGTTTTTTGCCATCTTCTTCTTTCCTTGCAAGGAAGAAAACCACATTTCCAACTTTCCCTGGCTGAACTGCAGATAAAACTGTATATCCTTTCAGTGCTTTATAAAGCGGCTCTCCATCTGGAAGTTCAAACTCCTTCATAAGCGGAAGAACATCCTGAGGCTCTTCAATTTTCATTTCCATAACAAATTCTCCTGACTTTTTCTTTAAATATAAATCTCTAACTTCTACCTGTCATTTTTATAGTTCTTTGGAGCTCTTTTTCAGGAATATACTCCCACTCTTTAGGTTTCAAATTATTCAGTTTTATTCTACCAACAGATATTCTTATCAGCCTTATAACAGGATGACCAAAGGCAGCCATAAATCTCCTTACGATTCTTTTCTGCCCTGAATGAATTGTAATTTCCAGAATTGTAGAATTTCTTTTTTTCTTAATGATTTTTATATCATCAGGTTTAAGGAATGTATCTTCAAGCTGTTTTCCTTTCCTCATACTATTAAAAGTATCCAGATTAACCCTTCTTTTTACCTCAACTATATAGGTCTTTGGAACTTTATTTTTAGGGTGCATAAGTTTATTTGCAAACTCTCCATCATTTGTAAGTATAAGTAGACCTTCACTGTCATAATCCAGTCTGCCTGCCGGAAATACCTTTTCCTTAAACCCAATTTCCTCAAATAAATCTGAAAGTGTTTTTCTGCCAAACTTGTCCTTACCAAGCTGGGTCAAATAACCACGGGGTTTGTATAGTTTTATATAAACATTCTTCTGAACAGGCTTTAATACCTTACCCTCAACTTCAACTTTATCCTTATCCGGATTAATTTTTAATCCCAGTTCTGTTACTACTTTGCCATTTACTTTAACCTTTCTTTCCTGTATAAGCTGGTCTGCCTTTCTTCTGGAGCAGTATCCGGTTGATGCAATAAATTTGTTAAGTCTTATCCCCATAATAAATCCTTCCTGATATTTTTAGGAAATTTAGTATATAACAACTTAAATCTGACCAAAGTTTGTGCAAATTAGTATTGACAATATACCAAAAAAGGCACATACTTATTGCAGAAGATGTTTAAAGTCTCTCAGGGGAATTCCCCTATCAGAGCGCGCTCCCAGAGTCTTTAAACTCTTCAAAAAAGTTAAATTTATTTTGGAGGATTTTTAGTAATGCGTCACACAGGCACAGTTAAATGGTTCAACTCAAAGAAAGGATACGGCTTCATCACAAGAGATGATGGCCAGGGCGATGTTTTCGTTCACTTCTCAGCTATTCAAGGCGAAGGATTCAAAACTCTGGAAGAAGGCCAGAAAGTAGAGTTTGACATTGTTCAAGAAGAAAAAGGCGAAAAAGCACAAAACGTTGTAGTCAGCGAATAATCAATCTCTTCTCATAAAGGGGTGGAATTCCACCCCTTTTTTATATTATTCTTAAAATCAAAAATTCTCAGGAAATCAAATGAAAAAATTTTTCTTAACTATTTTTGTTTCATTGTTATTTTTTGTATATGCATTTGCAGAAAAGGGAGTATATAAAGCTTATGTATATTTTCTCCCTGTCGGTGAAATAACTTTTGATATTCAGGATAAAAAAGCATTTGTAAAAGGTGAAACATACTCAAGCTTCAGATGGATTTATAATTACACCTTTAGATTTGAAGCCTCTGAAAAAGGCTATTTTCTTTATGAGAAAGAGAACAAAAAAGAAAAAATATACAAAAATGAGCAAATTCTGAAGAAAAAACCATGGCTTCCTTTAATAGTGAAGTATATCCTTGAAGGTCAAAAGCCTGACCCTGAAAAAGACAAAAACTTTCCATACAAAATAGTTGAAAAAGAAGATGAGGTGATAATATACCCACTGAAAAGCAAAAAAGTAAAAAGAATAATCCTTAAATTATCAAAAAACAGCAGACTACCTGAAAAAATAGAAATAGAAGGGAAAATAGATATAACATTGGAAAGAATTAAATAATTTCCACTTGCTCTTCCTGAAATTTGCCGTTAATTAGTTCCCAGCTTCTCCAACTCTCAGCCTTACCATTTTTCACAGATAGAATTATATAAGACATATCAGGTTGGGCAAATCTAAGGTCTGTTTCTGAAGGTCTATCAGGATGGTCAGGGTGGGTGTGGTAAATTCCTACAATCATTAACCCCCTTTTGTCTGCATAATTTTCAACCTTTAAATAATCCTGAGGTGCTATCTCAAATCTATCGTTAGCTCTTTCCTTATTTTGATTTTCTACCTGAAAAGCCTCAACAGCCGTTCTTATATTATTTTCAAAATCTATCTCACCAATTAAAAATCCGCATATCTCATAAGGATATCCTCCTTCGCCCTGCTTTTTAATTTCCTCTATTACTTCTTTTTTTATTTTAAGCATTATCAGACCCCTTTTTGTATAATTTTATCATGGAGATTATTGATTTAGGCAAAACAGAGTATAATCGGGCTTTAAAACTGCAAAAGGAATTTTTTGAGAAAAAATTAAAAAATCCCCAGCAGGAAGACATTGTCCTTATCACAGAACACTATCCGGTATATACCCTTGGGAAAACCACAAAAAAAGAGCATCTGATAAATATCCCTCCGGAAATTCCTGTGGTTGAAATAGAACGTGGCGGAAGTGTAACATTCCACGGGGGAGGCCAGATAGTTGTTTATCCAATAATAAGCCTTACTGGGAAAAAGCTATCTGTTAAAAATTTTGTATGGTCTCTTGAAGAAGTAATGATACAGACCTTAAAAGAGTTTGATATAGAGGCTTATAGACTGGAAAAGCTGCGGGGAGTATTCACGCCAAAAGGTAAAATAGGCTTTGTAGGAGTAAAAATATCCCGTTTTATTTCCTATCATGGATTTTCATTAAACGTAAATGTTGATAAAACGTTTTTTGATAAAATAATCCCCTGTGGAATAACTGATATTCCTGTTTGTAATATGGCAGACTTTATACCTGAGATTGATATTGAGCAGGTGAAGCCTGTTCTTAAAGAAAAAATAAAAATGATTTTAGGGGAAAAATAATGGAAAAAAACTTCTTTGTAAAATCCCATGGCCTTGGAAATGATTATATATGTTTAGATGAGGAAAATATTGATTTTCCTTTATCTACACAGGCTATAAAGACTATTTGCGATATCCATTATGGAATAGGTTCAGACGGGATACTACTGAAAACAGCTTCAGAAAAGGCTGATTTTGGTCTGAGAATTTTTAATCCTGATGGTTCAGAGGCAGAAAAAAGCGGAAATGGTTTAAGAATTTTCATAAAGTTCCTGTATGACTACGGATATACAGATAAAAAGGAATTTACAGTAGAAACAAAGGGTGGCATCGTAAAAGCAAATATTGATGAGCTTGAGAATGGTAAAGCCCGTATAATTACCGTAGATATGGGAAAGGCTATTTTTAAGTCAGATCAGATACCTGTTATCTGTGGGACAGAAGAATGTATAGGCAAAAAAATTAAAATAAAAGACAAAGAATTTGAGATTAACTGTGTATCTGTAGGAAATCCCCATTGTGTAATAATTACAGATGAACTGAATGAAAAGATAGTCAAAGAATACGGTCCACTTATCGAAAATTATGAAATATTCCCAAACAGAACTAATGTCCAGTTTGCAAAAGTAATCTCCCCAGACATTGTTGAGATAAGGATATGGGAAAGGGGAGCAGGATACACCCTCGCTTCAGGCAGTTCTTCCTGTGCTGTTGCATCTGTTATGGTAAAAAGAGGGCTGACAAATAGAAATCTCACAATAAAAATGCCTGGTGGAGAACTGAAAATATCAATAGATGAAAACTGGAATATAAGAATGACAGGGGAAGTTCAGGAAATATGCTCAGGAGTCTTAAGCCCTGAACTGACGTCCCAGTTTATTTAGGCTGGTAATAGAGAAATCTACCACAATGGGGACAGGTTAATAGGCCCTCCCCTTTAACAACGCTACTGTAAACTTTAGGTGGTATTATTAAAAAGCAACCTGTGCAGGTATCACTGTCTATAATCGCAATTGCTGTTCCTTTTTTATTTTTGACCAGCTCATATCTTGATAGAAGCTGCGGTTTTATACGGGATGCCACGTCTTTTCTTTTTTCTTCTAATTCTTTTAGCTGCTGCTCTATATTTTCAAGCTCTTTTTCTTTTTCTGATATTTTTTTATCAATTTCTTCTTTTTCTTTATCTATAATCTGTTGTAATTTTTGCTCTTCTTCTTTGAGTTTTTCTACCTCTTCCATCAGGGATAAAATCTCATCCTCAACTTCCATTATCATCTCTTCTATCTGGGCTTTTTCTCTGAGAAGGGCTTTGTATTCTTCGTTGGTTCTAACCCTTTCCAGTGCTTCCTGTATTTTTTGAATTCTGTCTTCATAACTCTGGATATCCAGCTCTTTTTCCCTTTTCAGGGCTTCAGCTTTTTTTAGGTCTGTATGGATTTTTTCAAATCTGAAAATCAGTTCTTCCTTTTGTTTTTTTAAGGCTTCTATTTCCTGTGGTATCTGCTCTTTGAGTTTTTTTAGTTTTGAAATTTGCTGGTCTATTTCTTGAAGTTCAAGTAAAAGTTGTATATCAGTATCCATCTTATCTCCAATTTAATTTTTAACTATATCTATAATATACTTTTATCCGAAGGTTAATCAATAGTAGTATGCTCAGAAACAACCATCTAAAAAGTAGTGAAAACAAAATTCAGCAGCGACTACAAGATAAATTTAAAGTATTTTCTTACTTTCTAAGTAATTTTCTATATTTTGCAGAGCTTTTTCCAAACGAGAAATTTTATTCATAGCTATATTAATCTCTTCTTTTATAGATTCAAGTTCGTCAGGGTATTCATGTGTAAGTTTATTTCTTAATTTTCTTATTTCCATCCATTCCAAAGAAGAATCAATTATTCCTAATTTTTCCAATCTATCCAGTATATCTATAAAACTCATATTTTCATAAAGTTCTCCTATCTCTTCTAAAAAACGCCTAAAAAGTTTTTGCCCTAAGTAATCCTGAAGTTTTATAAATCTAAAAACAAATGTATCTATTACTTTTACAACTTCAAAATCATCTATATCAAAATTTTCCAGCAAATTTTTGTCTTCTATTTCTTTAGAAGCCTGTTTAAGCCTATTCAGGTGAATTTTGGCTATCTGAAGATTTTCCTTAATTATGCTCAAATTAGCACCCCTTTCTCTTTTGCTTCTTTAAAAATGTTTTTCTCTTTTTTATATGGATCTTTAACTATTAAATCCACTTTTCTTTCTATACCTTTTATTTCTAACTGTGCTAAAAATTTGAGTTCTTCCTGTAAAGAGGTTTTTTTATCTGTTTCTATAAGTATATCAATATCTCCACCTTTCTTGCTTAAGTCTGCCCTTGAACCAAAAATATAGACCTTGGAATTTTCCCCAAATATTTCCTTTGCCAAATTCTTAATTATTTTGATTTCATTTTGAGATAATCTAACTCTTTTTTCCATTTTAAAATTAATAAAATGATTTTGTAAATAAATTTGTAAATAAAACTACTACTGTGAGAAGTGTATGGCAAGGAGAAAGCCAAAGGGCAGGCTTACACCTGCCCCATTTCTCTGGCCATTTGATAAAGTCTTCTGATTCTTTCTTCTGTTGGTGGGTGTGTTGAGAATAAAGATGCAATTGCTGAACCTCTAAGAGGGTTTACTATCATCATATGGGCTGTTCCTGGATTAATCTCTCTTTCTGCTATAGGTGCAAGTTTTTGTGCAGCTATTTCAAGTTTTTCAAGGGCTCTTGCAAGGGATAATGGACAACCGCATATTTTTGCACCAGTTGCGTCAGCTGCATATTCTCTTGAACGGGATATAGCCATCTGTATAAGCATTGCTGCTATAGGAGCAACTATCAGCATAATCAGGGAACCTAATAGATTTCCTATTCCGTCCTCTTCATCTCTGCCGCCAAATATATTTGCCCAGAAAGCAAGTTCTGTCAGCATTGATATGGCACCACCAATTGTTGCAGCTATAGAGGAAATAAGTATATCCCTGTTTTTTACGTGGGCTATTTCGTGGGCAAGCACTCCTCTAAGCTCTTCAGGAGAAAGCACATTCAAAATACCGGATGTTACTGCAACAACAGCATGTTCAGGATTTCTTCCTGTAGCAAATGCATTCGGTATGTCTATAGGAGCAAGATATATTTTAGGCTTTGGAATTCCAGCGTTTCTTGCTAATTCCTCAACCATATCATGTAGCCAAGGAGCCTCTTCATATGGAATTTCTCTGGCACCATACATAGCCAGAGCCATTTTATCTGAGAACCAATAGGCCATAAAGTTCATAATCATTGCAAAGAAAAAGGCAATAATCATACCTGTATGGCCACCTAAAATCTTACCTACTACAATAAACAGTCCTGTTAATACACCAAGTAACAGAACTGTTTTTATGGTTTGCATGATGCCGCCAACCTCCTGATTTATGGTTTAAGACATATTAGAGATAGGCTGTGAAAATTTTGTGAATAAAAAATAAAAAAGCCCCCTTTAAGGGGGCTTTTGATTAATTAACTTCAGGCTCTATCACATCATCGTCAGAGCCTTTATTTTCTCCTCCACCTTGTTGTGGCCCTCCACCTGACTGATATAGTTTTTGTGCTATTTTGTTTGCTACTGTTGTTACTTTTTCTATAGCAGCTTGTATTTTATCTTTTTCATTTGAAGCAAGGGCATCTTTTGCCTCTTTTAGCACTTCTTCAGCTTCTTTCTTATCATCAGCGGAGAGTTTAGCCTCATTTTCTTTAAGTGTTTTTTCTAAACTATATACCAGAGCATCAAGCTGGTTTCTAAGTTCAACTGTTTCCTGGAATTTTCTGTCTTCTTCTTCGTGTTTTTTAGCTTCTTCAATAATCTTGTTAATTTCTTCCTCTGTAAGTCCTGAAGACTGTTGAACTGTTATAGATTGTGATTTCCCTGTTGCTTTATCTGTAGCTGTTACGTGGAGTATTCCGTCTGCATCTATATCAAAGCATACTTCAATTTGTGGAACTCCCCTTGGTGCAGGTGGTATGTCTGTAAGGAAGAATCTACCAAGGGATTTATTCTCTTTAGCCATTTTTCTCTCGCCCTGGAGAACATGTATCTCAACTTGTGTTTGATTATCAGCTGCTGTTGTGAAGATTTCACATTTTTTGGTAGGTATAGGTGTGTTTCTTGGGATAAGCACTGTCATTACACCACCCAGTGTTTCTATACCAAGTGAAAGTGGTGTAACATCTATCAGAAGAACATCTTTTACTTCTCCTGCAAGAACACCACCCTGTATTGCTGCACCAACAGCAACAACTTCATCAGGGTTTACACCTTTATGTGGTTCTTTACCGAAGAACTCTTTAATTCTTTGTTGAACAAGAGGAATTCTTGTTGAACCACCAACCAGAACAACATCATCGATATCTTGAGGTGTCAGTTTAGCTTCTTCAAGGGCTCTTTTAACAATATCCATAGTTCTGTCTATAAGGTCTTTTATCATTTCTTCGAGTCTTGCTCTTGTTAGCTTTTTCTCTAGGTGTAGTGGTTGATTTGTATTAGGGTCTATTGTGATAAATGGCAGGTTAATTTCTGTTTCCATTTTGAATGAAAGTTCCTTTTTAGCCTGTTCAGCAGCTTCTTTTAATCTTTGGAATGCAGTTTTATCCTGTCTTAAATCTATACCATGCTCTTTTTTGAATTCATTTACAAGCCAGTCTATAATTCTTGCATCTATATCAGCACCACCAAGGTGTGTATCACCATCAGAAACTTTAACTTCAATAACACCTTCCCCTCCTTCAAGGATAGACACGTCAAATGTTCCACCACCAAAGTCATAAACAAGGATTTTTACATCAGATTTTTTATCAAGTCCATAAGCAAGAGCTGCCGCTGTAGGTTCGTTGATTATTCTTTTAACTTCAAGTCCGGCAATTTTACCTGCATCTTTTGTTGCCTGTCTTTGTCTTTCGTTAAAGTATGCAGGAACAGTAATCACCGCTTCTGTAACTTTTTCACCAAGATAGCTTTCAGCTGCTTCTTTTAGTTTTTTAAGTATTTGTGCACCCACTTCTTCTGGTCTTACAAGTTTTCCGGCATTTGGGACATCAAACACAGCATCCCCTTTATCATCTGCAACAACTTTATATGGAACGTGTTTTAATTCCTCTTGAACCTCTTCAAATTTTCTTCCTATGAATCTTTTTGACTCATATATTGTATTTTCCGGGTCTAATACAGCTCTTCTTTTTGCCGGATCACCAACAAGTATTTCTCCTTCTTTTGTCCAGGAAACTACAGAAGGAGTTGTCCTAAAGCCTTCCTGGTTTGCAATAACAATTGGTTCACCACCGGACATTACAGACACAACTGAGTTTGTAGTTCCAAGGTCTATTCCGATAACTTTGCCCATGGATTTTTCCCTCCAGTATTTAGTATTTTCACATTTTATAATTTACAACTTTAGTCTATTATTGTCAAGTCTTTTTATATCATTAATTATAAATTTTATCAGGGTTAAATAAAATCAAACTTCAGACGATAAATATCTAAAACTGTTTTTGAGGTTGTTATAATGAGGATTGCATATATAAATTTTTATTCTGTTGAAAATCTCTTCAGAGCAGGCGTCCTTATCACAGATGAAAGCACTAAACCTATTGAATTCAGAATAACCTCAGATTTGAATATAGACAAACTCCAAGAAATCCTATACGGAGATACACTTCATGATATCTTATTCAGAGAAAAATTTTCTATTCAGCTACTACTTTCTATGCAAGAAGATTATGATTTTGTTCTTACAAAGGAAAAATCTCTTCTGAATATCAGGAAGGATATAGGAAAACCAATTGTTCATATTCAAAAATATGACCATTTTATGCCTAATAACCGTAGAAGCCACAAAATCATAAATATCACAGAAAGATATGAACCCCTTTACATAACAATATCAAAAGAAGACGAAAACAAACTGATAGGAATAGCCCATAAACTTCAAGAAATATATAGAAACTTTAACATTATGGAACCGTTTAAAAGAATAGAAAACGCAATAAAATACATAATGGAGAATCAGGTTGAGACTGAAAGAGCAGGAGTTTATATCAGATAATCTTGTTCAAGAAATAAATGTAAAAACACAGCTTTTATTTTCAGGGGAAGCATCCTGTTTTATTTCCGGAAATCTAGTAAAGGAACTACCTGAGATATCTAACTATGGAGAAAACTTTACTAAAAAAGTGAATATAAACCAGGTTTTAAACAAGAAAAAGCAAACTAAAAAAGCAAACAACTATAGTCTATTTGATCTACTTAAACCTATTTTGATGCCTTCTATAGATTTTGAACTGCCTAAAGATATATACTTCCCTGCAAAACTGTTTAATTATCAGATTGAAGGAATTAAATTCCTAATCTCAAAAGAGTTTGCCCTTCTTGCAGACCAGATGGGAACAGGAAAAACAGTAATGTCCACAACAGCAATGAGAATACTATTCCTACAGGGAAAAATTAAAAAAGCTCTTATCGTAGTTCCTTCAAATCTGATATCTGTATGGGAAGAACATCTGACAAAATGGGCACCTGAGCTATTGTTTATCACCTTAAATGAGAAGAGAAAAAGTAGAGAGATAATGTGGCAACAAAAAAGCCATATATATTTAATAAGCTACGATACCTTGAAAAATGATTATAAAAAATCAAGAAGTATCCTTGAAAAATTTGCAAAGAAAATAGACCTTGTCTTATTGGATGAGGCACATAACATAAAAAATCCGGACACTTTAAAATCAAAAGCTGTAAAATTTGTGGCCAGAAAAGCCAAAATTAGATGGGTCTTAAGCGGAACTCCTCTTCAAAACAATCTCAAAGAATTACTATCCTTATATGAATTTTTAAATCCTCAATTTGTTAAAAAGAAAAATATCACAGAAGAAGAAGCACGGGAACTTATTAAACCTGTTATGCTACGGAGGCTTAAAAAGGATGTTCTAAAAGACCTTCCGGAAAAATTACCTCCCGAAATAGAAAAATTTGAGCTATCTCAATTACAAAAAGCTGAATATGAGTATATACTGGGTAAAGAACGGGAAAGATTGGAAAATATTTACAATAAATTTAAAGGAGAAAAGAACTTCAAATTCGTTATGCGACAAAACCTTATTCAGTCTATCCAGAAACTTCGTCAGGTGTGCAATTTCCCAACAAAAGCCATAGAAAGTCCTAAAATGGAAAGGCTCAGGGAAATTATCCTTGAACTTATTGAAGAAAAAGAAAAAATTATAGTATTCACAAACTTTGTTCAGGCAGGAATAGAAAAAATAAAGAAAAATTTATCATTTTATATAAACCCTGATTATATAGTTGTTTATCACGGAGGATTATCTCCTCAGGAAAAGAAAGAAGCTGTTGAAAAATTCAGAAAAGACCCCCACAAATACGTTTTTATCGGAACAATCGGAGCAGCAGGAGAAGGTCTTACTCTAGTAGAAGCAAGCTATGCTGTATTTTTTGACCTACACTGGAATCCTGCGAAAATCTGGCAGGCAGAAGATAGAATTCACAGAATAGGACAAAAGAATAAAGTTAATATATATAATTTTGTAATGAAAAATACTATTGAAGAAAAAATTCTTCAAAAATTAAAAGAAAAGAAAAGAATGATAGAAAATGTTATAGATGGCATAGAGAAAAAAGAAGAAGACCTGATAACAATAGATGACCTGTTAGATATTGTAGGGCTTAAAGCCGTTAAGGAGGGCTAAGATGCATTACCGCACAAAGATACATCCTAAGAATATAGAATCACCCTTTAGACCTGATGAAATGTTTTTTTCTGTAACAGACCTTAAAGGAATCATCCTTACAGGAAATGATGTTTTTTACAGAACCAGTAAGTATTCCAAAGAAGAAATGATAGGAGCTCCTCACAACATAATAAGACATCCTGATATGCCAAGAATTATATTCAAACTTTTATGGGACTACATACAATCAGGAAAACCAATCGTTGCTTATGTAAAAAATATGGCCAAAGATGGCAGTTATTACTGGGTTCTGGCAACGGTTATGCCTCTGAAAGATGAAAGGGGTAAACCTAAAAAATATGTATCAATCAGAATAAAACCCACTACTGAGTATTTAGATCTAATAAATAGGGTATATAAAGAATTATTAGAAGAAGAAAAAAAAGGAGGTATGGAAGCCTCTTATAAAAAATTAATGGAAATTCTACAGAGTTATGGATTTTCTTCATATGACCAATTTATGAAAGTTGTGCTGGCAAAGGAATTAGAGTCTAAAAAGGACATTTTAAAAGTAGAAGAATTTGAGGATATAAATCTTAATACCAATTTTTCTAAAATTGTTCATAATGTTTTTGAGGCTGCAAGAAAACTTAATAAAATCTATGATAGTATCTATGACAAAATAAACATCTTTGAAAACTTTACAAAAGTTCTGCAGGAAAAATCGGACAGGATATTTAGTCTAACAGATTATATAAGACTTATCTCTCTTAACTCATCTGTTGAATCTTTCAAACTTGGTAGTAAAGGTGCTTCTTTCTCTGTTTTATCTGCTGAGATGCGTAAAAACTCAGAAATGGGAAACAAAATAATTGAAGACATGAAAAAGCAAACTACAAAAATAATGGACGATATGAATCATATAGTTATATTGATTAATATATCTAAACTTCAAGTAATTATGATAACAAAATTCCTCAGAGAAGTTCTTGAAAAACTACAGGAAGGAGAACTAATAGAAGAAGAAAATAAAGAAATAGAACAAAATATTAGAGATTTACTCCAAATTTTAATCACAGATGCCAAAGAAATAATGAAATACTCTGAGGATATGCAAGGACAACTTAATATGATAGATGAAGATATGAAAAGATTGAAAATACTTATAAAACGCCTTGAATTCTTATATCTCAATGGAATGGTAGAATCTGCACATCATACAGAAACAAGTTTCTCAATTATATTTACAGAAGTTAACAAACTGGTTGAATCCACAAGAGAGGTTCTTGGAACGCTACACACACCACTGTTTGAAGTAATAGATAAAAATAAAGAAATGAGTAAAGAATTTAAAGAAGTTGACCGTATAATAGAAAAAATGTATAAGGAACTTGATTTAATGGCAGAAGTTGTATAGGAGTAAAAAAATGGGATATATAGTGGTATTTATAACTACACCAGACAAAGAAGTAAGTTCAAAACTTGCAAAAGGGCTTGTGGAAAATAAGCTAGCTGCATGTGTAAATATAGTAGATGGTTTAAACTCCATTTATTTTTGGCAGGGAAATATAGAAAATGACTCAGAGCAGCTGCTTATAGTAAAAACCACCGAAGAACTGTTTGAAAAATTAGAAAAATTTGTAAAAGCAAATCATCCTTATACTGTTCCTGAAATTATAGCAATACCAATCATAAAAGGCTCAGCTGATTACCTCAACTGGATTACAGAAACAGTTAATAGTTAATAATGAAAAGAATAATAGATATTGTATTTTTCCTTATTTTTGCTTTTGTCCTCTTTAATATTTTGGGAGGTAAAAATATTTTTGCTTTTTTCGGAGGATTAAATATGGCACCAATTATTATTTTTGCAATATTTGCAATAATATTTCTGGCATCAGCAATCAAAATTTTACCTGAATACGAAAGGGCTGTTGTATTTCGTCTTGGTAGAGTTATAGGAGCTAAGGGGCCCGGACTTATTATCCTTATTCCTTTTATAGATAAAATGGTAAGGGTTTCTCTTAGAGTAATAACAATGGATGTTCCAACTCAGGACGTCATAACACGGGATAACGTTTCTGTAAAAGTTGATGCTGTGGTTTACTTTAGGGTTGTTGATCCTGTAAAAGCTATAGTAAATGTTGAAGATTTTGTTTATGCCACTTCCCAGATATCCCAGACAACCCTTAGAAGTATATGCGGGCAGGCGGAGTTAGATGAACTGCTTTCTCAGAGAGAAAAAATAAATATGAAACTTCAGGAAATAATAGACAAAGAAACAGACGCATGGGGAGTTAAAGTCGTTTCAGTAGAACTCAAAAGAATAGACCTTCCTGAAGAGCTTGTAAAAGCAATGGCCAGACAGGCAGAAGCAGAAAGGGAAAGAAGAGCAAAAATCATCGCAGCAGAAGCAGAATATCAGGCAGCACAGAAACTTGTAGAAGCTGCACAGCTCCTTTCACAACAACCTATTGCAATGCAGCTTAGATATCTTGAAACCCTTAATACAATTGGACAGAAAAATGCAAAAACAATAGTTTTCCCATTTCCAATTGAAATAACAGATTTTATAGGAAGTATGAAAAAACAATAGAGAAATTCTGATTTTTCAAACTTAGTAATTAAAAAAGTTAACATCTTTTATTTCAAAACTTCCCTTTGTGGAAAATCAATATCAAATTAAAAAAGGGTTGCACTTTTAAATAATCGGTTTTATATTTATATACACATACTAAAAAAATTTTATAATAAAATACTAAAATTTTAATGGAGGGTAAAATGTTCAGCGAAAATCTACTTGATAAACGGTCTAAAGAATACTTAGAAACAGCAAAATCTATTGCCCAGAGAAGAGGTGATAGATTAACAGATACAGACCATTTATTAATGGCTTTAATTTCAAAAGAGGATTCTCCCCTTAGAAAAGTTCTTGAGAAAAGGGGAATTGATGTAAAAGATTTAAGACAAAAAATAGAGGAATACCTTAATGACCTCTACTCCCAAATTGATAAATCTACAAGGGAGTATATCAATTACATAAAAGACCTTCAAGGTCAGCTTACAAAAATTAGAAATGATGTTCTAAAAATTCTTGATGAGCTTAAAAAAATTGCTGCTGCTAAAAAGCAGCTTGAAAATGAGCTTAGATATGAAGAAAGCTCTTTTTGGGGTGGTTTTGGTAGTTCTACAAGATTAGAATATGAAAGATTAAATAGATATGAAAAAGAATTAAAATCTCAGCTATCCCAGATTAAAAACTCACTTCTCCAAGTGATGGATGAAGAAACAGCAGACAGATTTTTATCTGGAGAAACAGGATTATCTGCAATTTTGTATAAAATAATAGAAAACTCTGATTTTGTTAAACAACTTAAAGATTTAGGTATATCTCCAGATAGAGTTGTTGTCAAAATTGCCGAAGAAGCATTAGGAACTAAAAGCGGGAAAATATATGCTTCTAATCTGATAAAGGTTTTAGAAGAAGCAGAAAGAAAAGCCCTTGAAAGCGGTGAAGCACAGGTTAAACCTTTATATATAGCTACAGCTTTAATTGATGCTAAAGATACAATAGCAGGAAAAATATTAGAACAAATATTAACAGGAGGAAAGGAAAAGATGAACGGAGAAAACATACAGCAAGAAATGGCTGAAGAGGAAAAATCTCCATTAGAGAGATTTACTGTAGACCTTACACAACTTGCAAGAGAAGGAAAACTTGACCCTGTAATTGGCAGGGAGAAAGAAATACAACAAGTTATTGAAATTCTTCTCAGAAGAACAAAAAACAACCCTGTTTTAGTTGGTGAAGCAGGTGTTGGTAAAACAGCAATTGTAGAAGGCCTCGCCCAAAAAATAGTTAACAAAGAAGTTCCAGAGGAACTTTTTGATAAAAGGATTTTAGCACTTGATATGGGAGCTCTTCTTGCAGGAACAAAATACAGAGGAGAGTTTGAAGAAAGATTAAAAGGTATTATTGATGAAGTCAAAAAATCAGAAGGAAATATCATTCTATTTATTGATGAGCTTCACACAATTGTTGGTGCTGGAGCTGCTGAAGGTTCAACAGATGCAGGAAACCTGCTTAAACCTGCACTGGCAAGAGGAGAGCTTAGAGTAATCGGTGCAACAACTTTAGATGAATACAGAAAATATATAGAAAAAGACCCAGCATTAGAAAGAAGATTTCAACCTGTATTGGTAGAAGAGCCAGATGTTGAAACAACAATAGAAATACTTAAAGCACTTAGACCAAAACTTGAACAACACCACGGTGTAAAAATTGCAGATAGTGCCCTTGAAGCAGCTGCAAAACTTACTCACAGATACATACAGGATAGAAGATTACCTGACAAAGCTATTGATGCATTAGACCAGGCTTGTGCAAGAAAGAAACTTAAGCTTGTATATGCTCCACCTGAAGTAATAGAACTGGAAAGAAAAATAAAACTTCTTGATGAGCAAATTGTTCAGGCTTCTTTAGATGGAGATTACGAAAAAGAAGCACAGCTCAAGATAGAAAAAGCCAAACTTGAAAAAGAGCTCAAAGAACTGATGGCAAAATCTGACAATGAACATCTTAGACTTGAACAACTCAAGAAAAAACTTGAAGAAATAGAAGAACAGATTGTAAAAGCAGCTGAAGCTGGAGATTACGAAAAAGAAACAGAGCTTAAGATAGAAAAAGCTAAACTTGAAAAAGAAATAAAAGAACTTGAGCACAAAATCGCAGAAAGAACTGTTGTTACAGAGGATGACGTAGCAGAAGTAGTTTCTGACTGGACAGGAATACCTCTGTCTAAACTGAAAGAAGAAGAAATGGAAAGACTTCTTCACCTTGAAGAAGAAATGCATAAAAGGGTTGTTGACCAGGAGCATGTTATTAAAACAATTGCTGAAGCTATCAGAAGAGCAAGAGCTGGACTTTCTGACCCAAGAAAACCACTTGCATCATTTATGTTCCTTGGTCCAACAGGTGTAGGTAAAACCGAAACAGCAAAAGCATTGGCAGAACTACTGTTCGGTGATGAAGATGCACTGATTAGACTTGATATGTCTGAATTCAAAGAGGAACACTCTGTTGCTAAATTAATCGGTGCACCTCCAGGATACGTAGGTTATGAAGAAGGAGGTAAACTTACAGAAGCCGTTAGAAGAAGACCTTATTCTGTAGTGCTCCTTGATGAAATAGAGAAAGCTCACCCAAGGGTATTTGACCTATTCCTGCAAGTATTAGACGATGGAAGACTTACAGACTCACAGGGCAGAACAGTTAACTTTAGAAATACAATTATCATAATGACATCTAATATAGGTAGCCAGTATCTTACATTGATACCATTTGATGCTGATGAAGAAACTATAGAAAAAGAGTTTGAAATTGCAAAAGAAAAAGTCTTAGAAGAGGTTAAAAACTACTTTAGACCAGAGTTCCTGAACAGATTAGATGAAATACTGGTATTCAAACCACTGTTCAAAAAAGAACTGCTACAAATTGTTGACCTTATGCTTAGAAACCTCAATAAAAGACTTATTGAAAGAAATATACAGATTGAAGCTACAGATAAAGCTAAAGAGCTTATTGCAAAACTTGGATACGACCCTGTATACGGTGCAAGACCTCTTAGAAGAGCTATACAAAAATATGTTGAAACTCCGCTTTCTGAGAAAATACTTAAAGGAGAGGTCAAACCTGGAGATATTGTTATCATCGATGAAGAAAACGGAGAACTGGTGTTCAAAGTCAAAGAAGAAAAACAGGAAGAAAAACAAGAAGAAAGTAAATAAAGAATTATTTTTCCTAAGCCCCCAATTGGGGGCTTTTTTATTGCAAGCAGGCTTATAATGATGTATAAGTTATAAATAAGGATTTGGCTACATCACAAAAGAATATGATTTAAATCATATAAAAATCTCTACAAAATCAGGGTGTAAATTTTAGCAAGATGGACTCAAATTTTAGATAATAATTGGAACTCAATGATTAGCGAACTGCATAAATTTTATGCAACTGAAAATCTGTAG
>NZ_JALVTW010000031.1 GCF_027023985.1 Persephonella sp.
TTTTTATTTTTACCTAATCCCAAATTTTCAATAATCTTAAGTAGTAAATCAAATTTTTCTTTAAAACTTCCATCATAAAACTTCACTAAAAAATACTGTTTATCATAGAATGTTCCTTCTTCTGTATATAGATTATCTGAAGTAGAAGTTAAGCGATTTATAACATTTTTGGTCAATAAATCTGATTTTATATTGCTGGAAAAGTTTATTTTGTTTGGAGATTTGTAAATTACATTCCCAGTTGATACTTTATATTCTTGGTTGTTTATTAAATCTTTTTCCTGTTTTATTACTCCTTTTACAAAATCTTTCAAAACTTCTTCTGTTATGTATTTAGCTTTTTTGTACTTTTTTCTATCTTTTTTTATACAAATATCATCTTCTTTGTTTTTTTCTGGTTCAATAGACAAAGGAAAAATTGGTTTAGGAAGTAAATAAAATTCTTTTACCTCTTTGTCTTCACATCCTTCAATAATAGGAAATGGAGAAGAAATTAAGAATATAGGATTTTCTTTAAATTCATTAAGGAAAATTTTTAGCTTTTCCTCTCCATAGGCTATTTTATAAGCCCAACAGATTGCTCCAAATAATGTATATGCTCTAATCGGAGAAGAAATTGATAGGAAATTTATCCTATAAACCTTAAGCATTCTTGTTTTACTCCTCTTTTGTGCAAATGGCGGTATTCTCTTTCCAGTTATCTAAAACTTGTTTTATCTCTTGAGGAATATCTTCATTTTTTGTGCTATACCACTCGTAATCACAGAAATGAACTTTTACACGACCATATCCCCTTGAACCACTGCCCCCTAAATAATCTTTTTCTAAAAGTTTTATTCCTTTCTCCAAAGTTTCTATAAGTTCTTTTCCATCGTCTTCAAAAACTCTAAATGTTATATCTCCTTCAAAAATAGAGTTTGCAATAACTCTTTCTGTATGTCTTGGGTGTTGTGCTGTAGATGTAATACGATTTATAACGTTTTCTGTTTTCATTTCTGTATAAACTTCGCCTAAGTATGTTTTCCACATTTCAATCGTATCTTTTGTAGGATAGAATTCGGAAAATCTAAGTCTTATAGGCTCCTTTACCTTATCTCCACCGGTTCCAAATAGTCTACATATTTCACATTCTCCACAGTCACAAGGTTTACCAGCATATTCTATAGCTTTATCCCATTTGAAATCCTCCTTATGTTCTTCTTGATATTTCTTAAATCTATCTACAGGCTTATTTTTAGCCAATTCCAATAAACTTCTAATTTTCCCTTTAAGTGAAGAGCCGGGAATATAGGGAACGTCGGAAAGAATGTCGTTATTAAGCTTAAAAGTTTTTAACTTAATTACTGGATTATCTATTCCTCCAATTTCAATACTTTCTTTTGAGCCACCAATATGTAAGCCCGTTAAAACTTCAATTCTATATTTCAGGGTCAAAAATCCTTTTAATGGTTTTAAAATTTGATTAGGCATTGTTTAGTCCTCCCTATTTACGTGGTTTATGATATGTATGATAAGCAAGTATAGATTCTATAATGTTCTCAAAAGCTTCAAAATCTTTTATTTTTCCTTCTTTTATTTTTCTCAATGAATAGCTAAAAAATTCATAAACATCCTCTCCTATTAAATCTCTTCCTTTAGCATAAGCAAATTTTGGTATTAAAGTCATCAATTTAATTCTTGTTTCCGGTGGTAAATCTTCATTTTCTTTTAAACCTTTCAAGGATACTTTTATATTTTTTATTTCATCAAAGTATTTTCTTAGCTGTGTTCTTTCTATCTTAGCTTTTTTAGCAAAATTTGAAGCAATTCCATCAGGATCTAACCACTCTTCTAAATTCAAGTCTGAAAAGTTTTTATTTTTTCCTCTTAATTTTTCTTTTAATGCTTCAACTATAATCTCAATATACGTTGGATTATATTTTTCTCTTTTTTTTTTGTTTTTTATTCTTTCTTTTATTTTATGAATTAAATTTACCTTGTTTTTTATTTCAAAATTTTCATCTAATAAAGATATTTTTTCTTCTAAAACATTCATGATTTTATCCTCCTCTTCTTGTTTTCATTAAAACCAGTGAAACAATTGTGTCTAAATTTTTTAAAATCCATTTATTATTTATATCTAATAACGGAAGTATAAGCTTATTTCTGACACATTCTTTATCTTTGTCGTTTACATTTCTAGCTATCTGATAATGAAGTTTAGGATATATGATGTGATTTATAACGGTTTCTCTTTCTTTTTTACATTCAGATGATTTTTTAGTGATTTCTTCAACATATAGTTTATGTAAATTTAATAAATTATATAAAAATGCTCTGCTAATTACTTTCTCGTTATATAACTCTTCAAAAGCATTTGCTATTTTTCCTAATTCAAAAAAATAAACAATATCTTCCTTCTCTTTTTCACAACTTGCTAAATATCCTATTCCTATCTCAAAATCTTTCCATTTATAAGCCTTTTGAAAAATAGCGATTTTATCTTTAGTTCCTTCTTTTGCTTTTTCTTCTAAGTTTTCTGCATATTTAGCAACAAGATTTATTGGTAAATTATGTCTTGCAAATAAAAGTCCACCTGACAAGCCAAACTCTTTGTTTTTGGATGTAAATTCGGTAAATTCCTCTCTAATCTTTTGTGCAAATTTTAAAGCAAGATTATATGGTGCGATTATGAATAAATCGTCTCCACCAGAATAAACAATATAGATTAGAGAATTTATAAAATTATTCTTCAAATTGTTTTTCCTAATATCTTCAATAATATCTTTAAGCTCACTATCTAATGGAACTGGTTTATTCTCTTTTTCTGCTTTTTCAATAATTTCTATAAGTTCTTTTAAATATTCCTGAGTTGTTTCTTCTGCTAATTTATTCAAATAACCGCTAAAAAATAAATCAAGCATTCTACTAAGAAATGCTATTCTGGAAATTGTATATAAACTTTCATCTTCTCCTGTTTTGGTTTCGTGATATCGTAGTCCATCACTAAATATTAATCCGAGATTATCAACATCAGCTCTAAAATATCCTAACTTTTTGTCTCCCTGTGCAAACTTAACTAAAACTTCAAAAGGAAGAACATTACCTTCTTCAATTAGAATACCTTCATCACTATACTTAAGCAAAATCTCCTTATTGCTATTTGTAATAATGGGAACTGTATTTCCTAAAAATTTAAAACCATTGTTTTTATCACTAATTTGAGGTTCGTTTAATAATAAAACTTCATTAAATTCTGTTGTAATTTCTTCTTTGTCATTGAGTAATACAACACTACCAAATCCTTTTAATGTTATAGAATTTTTATATGGGATATTTTCTTGATTGGTAAAGGCTATATAGCTTATCTTAGGAATAATTTCCCCGATTTTTTGAGACAAATCACACCATTTACAGAATTTTGAATTTTTTTCAATTTTTAGTATTTTACAAGAAGGACAAAGCTCTTCTGTAGCATCTTCTAACGTTTCAAGTTCTTTAAAAAGTAATTCACCAATTTTTTGCTTTTTCTTTCTATCTAATTCTTGCTGTAGATATTCTATCTGGTTTAGAAATCCATTAGATTGTTTAAACTCTCTTCCTTTAAAAGACCATGTTGCCAGAGAAAAATTCAGTTCTAATTCAAAGTCTTTAAAAAGATATTCATTAATCTCTTTTTCTATTTCTTCTAATTGTTTTCTGTTATTTTCCGTATTTCCAATTAACAATTGGAATTTGCCACCACCAATGTAAAGGGCATTAGTTATAGGATAGCCAAGTTTGTCTAATATGTATCTTGCAAAAATTTCCGGAACCATAGATAAGAAAAATGAACGACCTCTGAGAGCTTTAGCTATAGAAAACTCTGCTTCTGCAGCTTCTGAAGATTTGTATATATTAAATAAAAATTTTTGTATTCCACCTATATCTCCTTCAATAAGTAAAAAGGCTTCTTTATCATCAAAGTCTTCAGTGGTGTCCCTATTTGGTTTTATTCCTTTTTCTAAAGCGTAATCATACAGAGAAGCTGCTATTGCAGATAATACTCTGGAATGGTCAAAAAGGGATATGTCAGGATAGTGTCTATTTTTATATTCTTTTGACCAAATTGCTGCAGGAATAGTCCAAGTGTAAATTTGTAGAAGGTAATAAGCAAAGTTAAAAAATGCTTCAAGTGAATGTGTGAAATTTGGAGACAAACTCTCAAACTTATTATTGAAATTTTTAAATAATTTTTCGTATTTTTCTTTTAAAATTTGGTTTATATTTTGAGGAGAAGATAAATTTAAAGCTTTTTTTATCTCATTTTCTAAATACGTGATTATAGGCTCTTCAGTTCTTTCTTCTTTTATAAAGCCTTTTGCTAATTTAGGAAAAATTATGTTTTTATTTAGAATAAGTTTTTCAGGTGTGTAAATTCCAAAATTTTTTTCTTCAGCTATTTCTAAAGAATTTGCTTTCCCAAAGTTTATTCTTTCAAAAACAGTATGAAGGAGATTTAGCTCATCTTGAAGAATTCTTTCTCTATCATGTGCAGAGGAATACCAATCTGCTATTTGTAAGATAATACTTTCTAATTCATCAGTTGGATTGTGATGTCTTGCTCCCCAATTTATAAGAATATTTGTTAAACCTGTTTGAACATTTTCAAATATGCTTTGATTTTCTTTAATCCATCTTGCCGATAACGCTGCATGAGCGTGTCCAAATGTCTCTTTTTCTTCCGGGGAAGTTGTGATATTTGTTGCTCTCTGGTAAAACTTCCCAATATCGTGAAATAAGCCTGCCAGTGCTATGAGATATTTTTCTTTTTTTCTCTCCATTGCATCCCCCTGTAATTATTAAATCATTTTAAATTTTTCCATGTCAATTGTAATTAACGATTCAAAAGATAAATTTCTGACAAAAAGTAAGTTCTTTAATTATTCCTCTTCATAATATTTGATATCAAAAGATTTTACGCTGTAGTCAGACGTTGAAACATATTGAAATTCTCTGTCTTTTATCAGAGTTTGTAATGCTCCAACTATACTAACCAACTTTTGACCCCCTGTTATATCTATGATTATTTCTTTATCTTTGGCTTTGTATTTTCTTTTTATCAAATCGTATGTTTGTTCTATGATTTCTTTTAATTCTTCCATGTTTTCAAAATCTATATTTTTGTCCAGCCCTATAGGAACTATATTCAAGTTTTGCTCAGGGAACAATTTTTTTATTAGAAACACAAAGTTTTTAAACTGGTTTTTGCTTCTGGAAGATAAAATAACATAAACATTCTTTAATTCTGGGAGATGATATTTTATAGCTATTACCGGCATTTGCCATGATGTTCTAATGTTTTTAAAGTCTTCAAAAGATCTTATTTGAGAAGTGTCCGTATTGGAAGGACTGAGAAATAAAATAAGATTTTTCTTCTTTGCTGGAGGTTCGGAAATAATCTCTAAATTGGGCAATTTCTTCTTCATAAAATAATTTCCTATAAAAAATAATGTCAATAATAACCCAAATCCTGTTAAAAACTGAATATAGGGAAAATATTTTGGAGATATAAATTGGGACAATACTGATGATAATCCGTCTGGAATCCATGAAATAGCAATTGCAAATATTACCAAAAGAAAAAATGTCTGCAAGTTAAGAATTTTGCCTATTGTGGCACTGAACGCGTTTTTTATATTTCTTTCAGAAATTCTTGGTGCCAAGGGAAAACACCTCTTTTTGTCTCTTTATTATAAACGAGAGGAAAAAGATTAATGTAAATAAATTGTCAAAAGTATTAGCTATTATATGCAAGAAAAGCTTTCATTTTATCCAGAATTAAGACAATTTTCTGTCTTAGATTTAAGACAATAATTTTCCTGTCGAAATATCTTTTAAGACAATACTTTTAAGGAGCGGGAAATGGGTAAAATTATTGGTCTTGTTAATCAAAAAGGTGGAGCAGGTAAAAGCAGTCTTACTAATGCAATCTCACATGAACTTGCCAGAAGAGGCTACAGAGTTCTGGTTGTGGATTACGACCCTCAGGGAACCCAGACTATGCTATTTGGATTTAACAGACTTTCTGAATTTGTAAACACAGAACATGACATCACAAATATTTTTGAAAATGAAGGTGTAACCCCTGTTAATGTAAAAGAAAACCTTGACCTTATCCCTTCAAATCAGGGTCTTAGAGAAGAGGCAGAAAGCGGAAGAATGGGGAAAGAGCTTGTTCTGGCAAACTTCCTGAAAGGAGGATTTGGGAAAAAAGGCATAGTAGAGGAATACGATTTTGTCTTGATAGACTCTCCTGCCGACAGCGGAGCATTAACTGTTGGGACTATAGCTGCCAGTGATTATATCCTTGTTCCGACCAGATTGACCTTTGTTGATTCTACAGGACTGGTAGGAACACTTCAGACCGTCATCCAGGCAGTAATGACCTTTAGGCTTGATTTGTCTATACTTGGATTTATTCCTGTAGCTTATAAACCAAGACTTAGAGAACATAATGATGTTCTTGCTTCTCTGAAGAAAACCATTCCGGAAATACTTGAAAAATATGATTTTATAAAAATTGCTTCTGATGAATTATTCTTTGAACCAATTAAGGATAGAATTGCTTGGGCAGAGGCAGCAGGAAAAAGAATTTCAATTAGGGATTACATAGAAAAAGAAAAAAGAGCCCAAAAAGATATTATCCTGACAGTTGAAAATATCACAGATGAAATTATTAGAAGAATTCATCTACCTGAAACTGTAATGGTATAAGGAGGTTAGTAAAATGGATTTAGGAATTTTTGAGGATGTTCTTGACACACCCAAAACACAAAAAGCAAAAAAAGCAGTCCAGACAATACAGGAAGTAAAGCCACAGGAAATAGAAATTTCAAAAATAAAAAATCCCCGTTTCCACGACAGAAGTTATGTAAGTCCTGAAAGGATTGCTGCCCTTGCGGAAAATATAAAAGCCTATGGCCTTGCCCAGCCTATAGTAGTTCGTAAACTTGAAGATGGTAGTTATGAAAGGATAATCGGATATATCCGCCTCAAAGCCTATGAGTATCTTAAAAAGGATAAAATCCCTGCAATTGTTCTTGATGTGGATGAAGAAACAGCATTAGCCCTTATGATTTCTGAAAATGCCCAGAGGGAAGACCTGAATGATTATGACAAACTTATGTCCCATCTGGAGTATTTGTCTTTTATATTAGGCAAGGACAAAGAAGAAGTTATTAAAGTAGCAAGGAAAGTATTTAATTATATTTCAGGCAACGTAAAACAGCTTACTCCAGAAGAAAGAAAAGAAGGGCAAATCATAGAAAAAACCCTCCAAAAATTATCAGGCACAAACCTAAGAACATTCATAGAAAGGTTAAAAATCCTGAATGTCGCACCACAGATTAAAGAAGCCATTAGAAAGCATGGCTGGTCCTATAGTATGGCAATAGAAGTTAATAAACTTAGACATATACCTGAAAAAATGGAACAGCTTATACAGGAAATAATAGATAAAGGTCTTACCAAAAAAGAAGTTCAGCAGAGGGTAAAAGAAATCTTAGGAGAAGAAGCAGAAAAAAGGGTTAAAAACCCATTCAAAGAGACTTTCAAAGACCTAAACAAAAGAGTATCAGAGCTATACAGAAAACTGCCTGAAAAAGAAAAAACAAAAGTAGAAAAAGCAATAAACAAAAAACTTAATGAAATTTACAAACTCCTTGAAAAATATGAATAACTCTTAAGCAGGTGTCCACTCTGGACGCCTGTAATTCTTTTCAAAATCTCCTTTTCCAGAAGTCAGAAAATCCCTTAAAAATCCGTTCTATTAATACAAAATCTTTTTAGGAGGTCTTTTTATGGAAAATAATCCAAATTTAGAAAGGGATAGAAAATATTTTCCATTTATTATCTATGTTATAGATTCTGTTCCTGAACTTACTGAAGCTGCGAAGGAAAGCAGATTTATATTTGATATTCTGGATGCTTGGGAAATGGAAGAAACCACTTTCGTTTTTTACAGAATTACAACAGATCCTCAAATGAAAGATTTTGAATATGTTATTGTAGAAGTTCAAGATAATGAAGTTACAAGATTTGAAATAACTTCAGACATCCTCGAAACTTTCCTGTATGCTTTTTAAAGTTAAAGATGTTCAAAGCCTTGAGGTTTTAAAGGAGATAGACCGGTTTTTTCCTTTATAAATATACCTTTCCCCTGTTCCACGTATCCTATCTGGAAACAGTTTTCAAATTTGTCAATATTTTCCGGTTTAGCTGTAAACAGGAGTTGATAGTCTTCTCCTCCATATAAGATGTATTCATATGGGTTTTTATTATATTTCTGACAGAATTTTTCAAGGTCTGGATGAACAGGTAATCTGTCTTTTTCTATAACAACTTTTACACTGCTTGCCTTTTGGAGATGTCCAAGGTCTGCAACAAGCCCATCACTAATGTCTACACAGCTGTTTGCATATTTCATTATTTTCTCTGACAACTCAGCAGGAACCACAGGTTTTGTATGGGTTTTAATTAGTCTTTCCTCAAAATCTTCGTAATAATTTTTATCCATCAATAGAAGTTCCAGACCTGCACGGGACAAGCCTGTATGTCCGGAAACAAGAAGAATATCCTCTTCCTGTGCTCCTTTTCTCAAAACAGGTCTTTCTGTTTGTCCAACAATAAATAAATCCAGTATAATTTCCTCAGATGCAGAAGTATTTCCACCTATAACGCTGCAATTATAGTAATCACAAGCTTCCTGAATACCTTTATAAAGTCTTTCAGCGTATTCAACAGAGATTTCAGGGGAAAAAGCCACAGAAATAAATCCCCATTTTGCCTTTCCACCGCAGGAGACAACATCACTAACATTTACAGACACTAATTTCCAGCCAAGGTCCTCAGGAGAAATTTTATCCTTTATGAAGTGATGATTTTCAATCTGGATATCAGAGCTAAAAAGTAAAAATTTCTCATCTGTTTTTATAACAGAACAATCATCCCCAAAAGAAACAATAACCTGAGGGTCATCAACTTTTAGCAATTTTGTTATTCTCTCTATAAGACCAAACTCACCTAAATCTTTTAAATTCACAACCAAAACCTATCCTTTTATTTAAGATTTCTATTATATGCTAAAATTATTTAAGCCAAAATTGAAATTCTGGAGGAATAAATGGGAGTCAAAATCGGCATTAACCAGATTAAAAAAGATATGTTCATTGTTCATGATGGACAGCCTTACAGGGTTCTGGACTACGACCACGTTAAACCTGGAAAAGGACAGGCATTTGTAAGAGTAAAAGCAAAAAATATGAAAACTGGAAACGTTATTGAGATTACTTACAAATCTTCTGACAGCATTGAATTAGCAGATTTTGAACAGAGACAAATGGCTTATTCATACTTTGATGGAGATTCTTACTGGTTTATAGATGCAAATACAGGGGACATGATTGCTGTTCCAGCTGCTGTTTTAGGTGACGAAGCAAAATTCCTGAAAGAAGGAATGGAAGTATTCATTTTCCTTGATAAAGGACAGCCAATAGGTGTAGAACTACCAAAATCTGCTGTTTATGAAGTAATTGAAACTGAACCAGGGTTTAAAGGAGATACAGCAACATCAACCCTTAAACCTGCCAAAATAGATACGGGAGCAACTGTTCAGGTGCCATTATTTATAAATGAAGGGGATAAAATAAAAATAGATACAAGGACAGGTAAGTATATAGAAAGAGTTAATTAAGAGGGGTTTTATTATGGATAAGAACCTTATTTTTGAAATTATTGAAAAAATTAAAGGAACAAAAATAGAAGAGGTTGAGTTTGAAACAGAAGAGGGGAGAATAAAAATAAAGCAGTATGTGGGTCCCAAAAAGGAAGTGGTTTCTACTGCACCTCAACCTGTTGTTGAAGTTAAAGAGGAAATCAAAGCCCCTGCCACAGTAGAAATAGAAAAAGAAAAATCTCAAAAATACCATGTTATAAAATCTCCACTGGTTGGAACATTTTATAGAGCACCTTCTCCTGGAGCTCCTCCTTTTGTTGAAGAAGGGGATATGGTTTCAAAAGGGCAGGTTTTATGTATTATAGAAGCCCTAAAAGTTATGAATGAGATTGAAAGTGATGTAAACGGAAAAGTTGTTAAAATTCTGGTAGAAAATGGCCAGCCTGTAGAATACGGCCAGGAACTTTTCTATATAGAACCTGTGTAGAGGTAAGATGAATGGTAAATAGTATTTTAATAACAGGTGGTGCCGGTTTTATCGGTTCTAATCTCGCCCTTGAACTTCAGGAAAGATATCCAAAGGCAAAAATTTTAATACTTGATGATTTTTCCAGTGCAAACTTTAAAAACCTAAAAAAATTCAAAGGTGAAGTCCTTGCCTGTGATGTATCAACAGATGAATTATTTTTTAAAGTAGATGATTTTCAGCCTGAGCTTATTTTCCACATGGCATCTATTACAGATACAACTGTTACAGACCAGGAACTTATGATGAGAAAAAATGTTGATGGTTTTAAAAATATACTTGAACTGGCAGAGGACTCGGAAGCTACGGTTGTTTATGCCTCTTCAGCCTCCGTCTACGGTAATGTAAAAGAGAAAGTTCCCCTTGCAGAAGACAGGGAAAAATCCCCTGAAAATGTTTATGCATTTTCAAAATATATAATGGACAATATTGCTCGTGATTTCTCAGAACAAACAGGGCTAAAGGTAGTAGGTGTTAGATATTTCAACGTGTATGGTCCTGGAGAAGCACACAAAGGGAAATTTGCAAGTATGATATATCAACTTTATCTCCAGATGAAAAAGAATAGAAGACCAAGAATTTTTAAATGGGGCGAGCAGAAAAGGGATTTTGTTTATGTTAGAGATGCTGTAGACGCAACAATCCTTGCAAAAGAAGCTCCACAATCTACAGTTTACAATGTAGGTTCAGGGGAAGCAAGGTCGTTTAACGAAGTTATTGCCTTACTTAATAAATATCTTGGAACGGATTTTGAACCTGAATACTTTGATTGTCCTTACGATTTTTATCAGGAATTTACACAGGCAGATATGAGAAAAATAAAAGAGGAACTTGGTTTTGTCCCAAAGTATAATCTGGAAAAAGGAATTGAAGAGTATATAGGCATATTAGAAGGAAAAATAGACTATCCAATAAGGTAGAAAATTGAAAAAATTAAAGGTAAAAGTTCCGGCGACAACAGCAAATTTAGGGGCAGGTTTTGATACCTTTGGTCTTGCCCTTACTTTATATAATGAGTTTGAGGTTGAAGAATACGACGGAGTAGTTATACAGACCGTTCCTGAAAATAAATTCCTTGAAATTCCAGAAAATAATCTTTTTGTTCAAGTTTTAAAATACGCCTGCGAGAAAAGAGGCAAAACCTTTCATGGTGCAAAGGTAAAACAAATAACAAATGTGCCTGTGGCAAGAGGACTTGGAAGTAGTGCAACAGCCATAGTGGCAGCAATTTTAATCAGTGCTGCTGTAAGTAAAACCCCTTTAACAGATGAATATTTTTTTGATATTGCATACAAATTTGAACCTCATCCTGACAATCTTCTTCCTGCGTGGAAAGGTGGATTTGTTACTGCTTTAGTTGAAGATGGTAAAACATACTACCAGCAAATAGATTTTCCCGAAGATATCAAAGCTGTTGTTGCAATACCACAGCTTGAACTTTCCACAGAAAAAGCCCGTCAGGTTTTGCCTAAAGATATACCACTAAAAGATGGTATTTTCAATGTTCAACGGGTGGCTCTTTTTCTTGCGGCCCTCCAGAATAAAGATTATTCAGTTTTAAAAGTGGCTATGGAAGACAAATTCCATCAGCCATACAGAAAACAACTAATTCCCGGTTTTGATGATGTTGTTTCTGCAGCTTATGATAACGGAGCAATCGGTGCTTCTCTAAGCGGGGCAGGTTCAACAATTCTGGCTTTAGCAACCGATAATTTTGAAAAAATAGGTTCTTCAATGGTTCAGGCTTTTGAAAAAAATGGATTAAAAGCCGAATATAAAGTATTAGATATAGATAAGAGAGGGGCAGAGCTTACTATCTTAGAATAAAAGGAGGGCCATTTATGGATGTAAAAAGTATCAAAACATTAGGGGGTTTGGGAGCTTTATTTTTAGTTCTTTCATGGCTTCCTTACCTTGGATTTCTTCTTGCTATTGTAGGTCTGGTTTTACTCGCAATTGCACTGAAAAAGGTATCCGATGCGGCGCCGGAAAGGGGTATTTTTACCAATTTCATTATTGCCTTTCTGGTTAATTTCGTAGGTGGTTTAATTGCTATGTTTGGCGGTCTTTTCTCTATGCTTCCTTTTATGGCTGGTGATGAAAATACTATGGCTATTGGAATAGGACTTGGAACAATAGTTGCATTTGTGATTGGATATATTGCTTTTGTTGCTTCTGGATACTACTACAAAAAATGTTTTACAGATACAGGAGATGTATTAAATCAGCCTTTATTCAAAACTGCCGGTAATGTGATATTCTGGGGAAGTGTGGCAGCTATTATAATAATTGGATTTTTAGTGGTATGGATTGGATGGATACTTGTTACTGTGGCTTTCTTTACGCTTCCAGAGAAACCTGCTTATCAGCCTCAAAATGACCTTTACAATCAACCACCTTCAAATCCACAGCAACCGGAACAACTTTCCTCAAATAATCAGCAATAATTAAAAAGGGGCTTTAGCCCCTTATTTTCCATTATGTATAAGATTTAAAAATTCATTTCTTGTTTTTTCATCCTCTTTAAATCTACCGATTAATTTACTTGTAACAGTGTATGAAGTTGGATTTTTTACCCCCCGCATTGCCATGCAAAGATGGAGCGCCTCTAATACGACTGCAACACCTTTTGGTTTTAATTCTTTTTCAAGGAATTGGGCTATTTCGTCTGTCAGTCTTTCCTGCACCTGTGGTCTATATGCAAATTTGTTTACGACCCTTACCAGCTTTGAAAGTCCACATACTTTTTTGTCCGGAATATAGGCAATATGGGCTTTCCCAAAAAACGGTAATAGATGGTGTTCACACAGAGAATAAAACTGTATATCCCTGACTACCACCATCTCATCATATTCACCAATATCCTCAAAAACAGTCATATTAAAATTTTCATGGGATTTGAACTCTTCCCATAATCTAACAATTCTGTCTGGAGTATCTTTTAGACCCTCTCTGTCAGGGTCTTCGCCAATAGCTTCTAAAAAAAGTCTCACAGATTGTTTTAGCTTTTCTTTATCTATACTCATATACTAACTCCTTAAGTTGATAATTGCTTTTCAACCCATTTTTTGTATTCTTCAAACTCTTTTTTAAGTTTTTCAAGTTCGGTTCTATGTTTTTCAGCTTCCTGTTTAGCCATCTCAAGTTCCATTTTTGCCTGCTGAATTTCAAGGTCTTTTTCTTTTTTCCAAACATAAATCAGCGTAAATCCATATCCAAAAAACACTATTGTGTAAAATACAACAGCAGCCGGCCTGATTAAGCCTTCTCCTCTAAGTATGCTCAAATACATAGAACCTACAGTAAGAATAAGAATAAAAAAGAATGTGATTCCGAAAAACTTAACAAATTTAACCAACTTTATCCCTCCAGATATTTAATAGCCTCTACTTTCATACATTTGTCCACAACTACATTATACCCCTTTTCTGATAACTCCTTGACCACTTCAAGATTAACTGTTCCCGGCTGGAACCAGAATGTTTTAAATCCTTTTTTCATTGCTTCTTCAGCAACCGGAGGGACATCAACAGGCCTTCTGAAAATATCCACAATGTCTATCTCTTCAGGAATGTCTGATAATCTTCTGTAAACTTTTTCTCCTAAAATTTCCTGTCCTGCATATTTAGGGTTTACAAAGAACAATTTAAACCCGTATTTTTGAAGAGCTTCTGACACATAATAAGACGGCCTTGATGGGTCTGCAGATATTCCTACAACAGCAACTTTTTTCTGTGTTTCCAGTATTTTCTTTATATCTTCGGGATTTTCTATTATCGGCATCTTTTAAACTCCCTGTTTTGTTTCAATACAATGTATATCAAAGAAAGGCCAGTAAACTATGAATGCAGTCATATTTGCACTTTATGAAAAATGAGTTTACCTTTTTCATATGGAAGGAAATATTTTACAGCTCTTTGAACCATATTCTCTGGAATATGATTTTTCTGTCTTTTTATATATTGGTGGTGTAGGAATTCTCCTGTTCTTGATGATTTTTATAGGTTACAAGCTATTTAACAAACTTAAGTACTTTTCCTATTCCAGAAAAAAATTAATAATTGATTTTAATAAACCCAAAGAAACTGCTTACACAATTACATATATGATTCACAATTATGATACTCCGTATAATCAGGAGCTTTTAGAAAGACTTGAACAGTATAAATACAGGAAAGATGTTAAGCCACTGGACGAAGAAACTGTAAAGCTAATTGAAAAATTTTTAGAGTATGTAAACAATGCCTGAGATTGAATATTTATATTTTGCTGTTTTCGGAATAGCGACTTTCTTATGTGTTGTTCTATGTTCCATTTTTTACAAAAGTTCAAAAATTGTCCAGTTTCCACATATTGAACTGTTTGGGAAGCCTTTAAGATTTATCACAAGATTTATTCCTTACTCAGTTTTACTACTGGTAATCTTGCTTACCATTATTGCCGTTCATCCGTATAAAACAAAGGATATTTTTTCAGAAAAAAAGGTATATAACATTGTTGTCTGTCTTGATGTTAGTAATTCAATGAAAGAGAAAGATAAGTTAAAAGTTGCAAAAAAGGTTCTTAGAGATTTTGTGCTAAAAAGGGATAGCGAAGACAGAATAGGGATAGTGGTTTTTGATAATGTTCCGTTTAGGCTTGTTCCCCTTACAACAAATAGAGAAAAAATCCTGAAGCTAATACCATCTATTCATCCTGCAATGGTTGATAAAGGGGGCACATCAATGTATGATGCCCTGATAGAAGCACTAAAAACTTTTAAACCTGAATGGAGAAATAAGATTATTATTCTTTTATCTGATGGTGGAGATATAGATAGTAAACACACCCTTGATGATGTGATTAGATACAACAAAGTAATAAAAGCCAAAATTTATACTATAGGAATTAGCAGCGGAATTTATTCCTATGCACTGGAAAGACTTTCTGTATCTTCCGGAGGAAAAGCATTTTTTATAACCACAGAGTATAAAACTGCACTGGAAAATATTTTTAATATTATTAATCATCTGGAGCCATCTGTTGTAAAAGAAGCCAGTTATAAAATTGAAAAACCTGTTGATTTCTATATAAAAATTGCAGCTTTACTTATAGGGTTTTTCATAGTGGCAAAAATAACTTATAGAGCGATAAAGGATGAAAAAACTACTGATTAGCCTGTTTTTGTTTAGCTTTGTATATGGACTTGAAATTGATTATGGATTTTTAAAGTTAAAGGTTGTTCAGCTTTATCCTGCAAAAGAATATTTTTATGAAAAAGAGCCTGTTTTTGTAAGGTTTGATATTTATGTAATAGAAAACAAAACAGCTTTAAAAAAGGAAGTCCTACTAAGTTATCTTAGAATAAAACCTGTGGAACCCAAAATAATTAAATATCAGCAAAAATACTCAATCCACCCTGAAGAGAAAAAACTTACTATAAAAAATCTTTTATATCTGAAAACAGGAAATACAGACCTGCCATTTGCATTGAGTTTTAATACAGAACGAATGAAAGGGCTTTTAGAGGAAAATTTTTTAAAAAAACTTTCCAGAAAGTATATCCTGAAAAGCCAGCATGAATATCCGATAAAACAATCTCCTTACCGTTTTATAGGAGATTTTGATATAAAACCCAGATTGATTGATGAAAATGGGGTGGCAACCCTTTTGATAGAAATATCAGGTAAAGGTTTCCCTGCTGTTCCGGATTATACCCTTGCAGTTAGAAATGGTTCAGCCAAAAAGATATCAACAGATATCCAGGATGAAATGGGATATATAACTGCCGTAGAAAAATTCAAAATAGTTTATATGGACGGTCTGCAGGTCTTGCCTATAAAGTTTAAATATTTTGACCCGTTTCAAGAAAAAATTATTACTAAGGAAACAAAACCAATTGAGATTAAAAAATCTACACGATCCCAGAAAATTCCGTTTGAAAAACTATCTCAAGAAGAAAAAAACAGAATTTACCTTGAAACATTTAAGCAGCTGTATCCTGAATATTTCAAGGAAAAAAACCCTTTAAAAGATTTTATGCAAACACTCAATAAATATAGGGAAGCCATTGCCCTGTTTGTTTTATTTTCAGGGCTTATATTTGCGTTATTTGTCAAAAAAGTAGCAATACGCCGATTAGACCTGCAGATTTTACAAATTATTTCTCTGCCGGAAAACAGCTTGAAAACAATGAAAAAATTATACAGATACATGTATCCCCAGCAGGAACTGTTTAAAGATTATTTAAAGACAATTGAGGAATTACTTTATAGCGGTAAATTGGTAATCAAGGATAAAAAAATAGTCAAACTAATAACCCCATCCGGTGAATTTTCCCCTAAAGAGATTAGGGATATTATTCAAAACTTAAAATTCCAGCTTGTAAATGAAAAAGCAAAAGTTCTATCAAAAAATGCCAATAGAGTTATAAAAATCTGGATCTTTATTGAAAGGCATAAAGCCCTGTTAACTTCGGCAGGATTTGTTTTATTTGCAACGGCAGTGGTGCAGCTTTTTGCAAAATTATATCCCCAGCAGAAATTTTACCTAAATATTTTAAATATGCTTATCTTGGTAGCAGGAATTTTTATTTATATTTTGATGAAACAGGTAATTATAAAGGTAGAAAATGATAGAGTTTAAACATCCCCAGTTTTTGCTAATAGGTGTTTTTCTCGGTATATGGGCTGTGCTTTTTTGGAAAAAATCAGGGAAAAATTTAAAAGAATTTCTTTTTTATACGGTCGTTACATTTCTTTTAGTTATTATGCTTTCCAACCCGTATATGAAAAAAGGAATAGAGAAGATATACAAAACTGATACACAGGTTATAGTTTTGATTGACCATTCTCTCTCAATGGGAGTATCTGACATAAAGCCCTCCCGTTTAGATATGGCTGTAAAAAAGGCCATCCAGCTACTTGAAAAATTAAAAAAAGAAAAAGCCGGAGTAGTTATGTTTTCCGATGATACGGAAATTATATCCTATCCTGAATTTGTAGATGAAGAGCTAATCAAAAAACTAAAATCCCTTAGTTTAATACCTGGAGGAAGCACGGACATCTTAAAAGCCATCAGTGTTGCAAATTTTATGCTTTCATCAAAGGGAAAAATCATAGTGCTGTTGTCTGATGGTGGAGATGAAAATCTGTATAAGGTAAAAGAACTCCTGAAAAAATCAGGAGCAAAACTCGTTTTCTGGGCTATTGCAACAGAGAAGGGAGGAAAAGTTCCTAAATACAATGTGATTTCAAAAATAAATAAACAGTTGATAAATATCGCTTATGAAACCGGGGGAATATTTCAAAAAGTTTCTTATGACAATTTAGATGTAGAAAATGTATACAGATTTATATTGCAGATATCCTCAAAAAATATAGAATTTGCCTTTAATTTGCCTAAAAGCATTGATTTATCACCATTTATAGCAGTTTTTATACTCGTGCTGATATTCCTTAGATTTGCTTTAAATAGGATAGTTGCCATCTTTACAGGATTTTTGCTCTTTTTTAATCTATCTTATGCAGGAGACCTAAAAGGCTATATTTATTATCTGACAGGTAATTACCAAAAAGCAGGTATAGAATTTTCAGAAGAAAAAGATATAAAAAGTAAATACAATGCTGCCCTTTCATTTTTTAAGGCTGGTATGTATGATAGGGCTTTAAATATCTTAAACAGTATTAAAACAGAAGATTTTTCTATCTACAAAAAGGTCAGATATCTGACTGCTCTTTCTTATATAGGAAAAAATGATTTTGAAAAGGCATACACTGTAGCAAAAGAACTTATACAGGTTTATCCTTCTGATAAAAGAATTGAGAAACTTTATAACTTTACGAAGATGGTTGTTAATTTTGGTAAAAAACCTGAGAAAAAAATAACAATTGTCCAGGTAAAAGAAAAAAGCCAGCAAAAAAATAAAATCGCCCCAAAAAATGTCCAGAGATTAAATCCGTGGTGATTGACTTATAAGTTTTAAACTTTTATATTAAATGATACTTAGTAAGTATTAGTGAGTTTATAACTATTTTGTGAGTTAAAAGTAAGGTGGAGCGGCTATCATGAGAGAAAGAAAATCTATTGATGTGAGAGGAGAAGAACTTTATGCAGCTTTATTAATCGCAAGAAAAAAAGAATATGGAACGGAAGAGGAATTAAAAGCAGCTTTAGCACAAGACTTCCCGGGCAAAGAAGAAGAAATCATGGAAGCTTTAGCTTTGCTGGGATTTATTTCACATGGGAT
>NZ_JALVTW010000032.1 GCF_027023985.1 Persephonella sp.
TTTTATGGAATTCGTTTGCTTTTTTTTCTAATAATGAAATGTCAGCATCTTTAAATACTTCAGCCTTAAATTGAAATGCAGGTTTCCAAGCAAATCTGACTATTGTGTTTAACCCCCATCTAACCGGGGACAATAAAGCTAATAAAAAAAGTTGCAACAGAAAATACAAATAAAACATCTCTAAATCTCTCCCGTCTCTGTTCTCATACATCTTTTATATGCTCTTTGAAACACTTCAATTTTTTCTTTTTCACTTTCTGCAGTTGCTTCTGCTTTCACAGAAGCGAGCTCTCTACACATCTCAAGCTTCGTTTTCGGGAAATTGTTTTTGTATATATGTGTTTCAAAAACTTGTTGTGCCTGGGCGGCAATTGCCAGCCCAAGCAAAAAAAATGTAAAAGTTTTCATGGTTATCTCCTTTTAACGATGTGATTATAGGTTTCCGTGTCTTGGAAATGGGGCATTTCTTTAAATCGTTTCCAATTGCCTGCCCATTCAAGTTCCGCTTGTTTAGCTATTTCACCAAGTATTTGGTAAGTTTCCTTGTTATTCCAATCAGGTTTACCTCCTGCAAGTGGAACACAATCAAAGGCAAATCCGTATTGATGAAAAGATTGCCAAGCTCTGGCATTGGTGACTTTTCTTTTTGCTTCTTTTTCTGAAAGTTTCCAAAGTCCAAGTTTAAGTCTTCTTTCGTTTAGCTCTTCAAGTGTAATTCCAAATTGCTCTAATCTGCCTTGCATATATAAAATTTCCTGCTCCTCAGGCGACCTATAAGTGCAGTATATAAGCACATCTAAGCCGTTTTGTTTTGCAATTTCTAAAAACTGTTTTGCTTTCTGTTGCGTTATTGGGTGTAAATCTTCCAGTTTCCTACTTGCCATTATTTCTTATCCTCCTTTCCGTCAAGCTCCTTTCTGATTTGCTCCTCAAATCTGTCAAACCTCTTGTGAAGAGACTTAAATCCTTCCTTGATGTAGTCCCTAAGTCCTGAAATATCCTTATCATGGTCTTCTTTAGTTACATATTTCTCTGCAACGTGAATACGAAAATCATTGTGTTGTTGCTGAAGTCTACCTATCCAGTAGATAATTGGGAGAATAACAATAGTTGCTATAGCTTTCAGGACATCAAACCATTCACCCATTTTTAACTCCTTTTGCTTTTGTTAAATCCATTTCAAGAAGTTTTTCCAGTCTCTTTACTGCTCTATGCATAGCCTGTATTTCTCTTAATTCATTCTCTCCACTCGCATTTAGAGCTTGAGTCTTCAATTCTTCCTCAATTTTTTCAAATTTGGTTTTTAAGTGTTTTAAACATTCCTGTGAAAGTTTAGCTTCCTTTAAAATCTTTGCTATTTTTGCATCATCCATTTAAAGCTCCTTGCATAGCTTGTGCTTGCATTTGTTGTTGCATCATTATTTGAGCCATTTGCTGTAGTTCCTCGACAGTAGGTAAATACTCATCAACAGCTTTAATCCCAATAAGTTCAAGCTGCTTTTTATAGTAATTTCTAAACTTCTCATAAAGATTTGGATATTGCATAAACACTTGAAGCATCTGGACAAACTGAGGATAAAACTGTCCAACGATTTGCATAGCCTGCATTTGTGTTTCTTTGGTTCCCATTCCAACAGATGTGTCAACTACAAAATCAAACTCTCCAACAAGGTCATCAGGTCTAATCACAATGGGCTCATTTGTCAGTCTAATTACGGTCTCTTGGTCTATATACCTTTGATTAAGTTCAACTAAGTATCTAAACAATGGTCTTAAAGCAACTTCTGAGATAATTCTTACAATCAGTTCTATACGCTGATTGCTGGCTTGCATTATCATTGAAATTCCTGTCGCGGTTTTGTTCAAGGCCTTTCCGTCAAGCCCTTGAGAATAGCGGGTTATACCGCTCAAGTTTTCAGTAGTCATTTCAAGCATTTCTAAAACATTACCAATCTGAGGAAAGATTGGCTCTATTGGCTCATACTGGATATAGTTGTTTATACTTCCTTTTCCTTGTAAATCTGCAAAAATAATTTCCCTATCATCAACAAGCCCATCAGGTTCTACAACGGAAGGGTCTATAAAGGTTTTTCTTTGATTGTTTTTAGCAACATTGATAATAAGTTGTTTCCAAAGAGCAGTTTTTAAATCCTGTAGCTGCCCTATTATTTCAGAAAATCCAGAGCCTTCAAGTTTTTCACTTTCAATTACTGCTGGAGTTCCGAAAAACGGATGTCTGCCAGTTATGTTTTCTTCTATTCTTAAAATCTGCTCTCCAGCTATCCATACAATTATATCTTCTAAAATCCCATCATTGTTAATATCAAACTTTGTATAACACTCATAAAGGTCTATCTGTCTTAAGCTTTCATCTTGAGTATCTTTGTATTCTTCATTTTCATAGTTGTTTACAACATCTTCTAAGCTTTCAGTTGTTGCATCTTCTGCGTTTTCTATCGCTTCTTTGACATTTTTATAAAAGCCTTCTTTCCCTTTTTTACGAAGATAATCAACAGAAACTTTTTTCTTATGAGCTACAAATGAAACATCATTAATTGTCTTTCCGTCTGGGATATAAAGGAACTCCCACGGAAGAAGATTTTCTATAATAGGAGCATTTTTCTTAAGTCTTTTAAACTTAACCTTTGCTTTATAAAGTGCTTTTTCTTCATCAAAAGTTGTTTCTTCTATTTCAATACTTTTAAGTTGTCTAAGCAGTAGTTTTTTATATCTCGGTAGGTTTTCTTCTATGTATTTTAAAAGCAGAGATTGTGCTTCTTGTTGTTGTCCAGCTGCCTGAAGAAGTTGTAGTTGCTCTAAAAGCTCAGAAGTTATATAGATTTCTTCAGTAGCAGTGCTAATATCTCTTTCCCATCTAACTTTTAAAACAGAAAACTGGTACTTCATAACATCTTTTGCAAATCTGTAAAAAACTAAAAAGCCTTCATTTTCTCTTTGAATTTGCCAGTTGATTAACTTCTTGAGCTTTTCGGCTGCGTCATCATCTTCAGGGGTTCTGCCTTGAATCGCAACTATATCAGTCTGACCATAGATAAGCCTCATTATAGAAGGCATAGCCCATTCAATCTTGGCCATTATATCTTTGATTACTATTTTTGATTTTTCTGCCAGTTTTCCAAATCTTTCTTGGTATTCTTCATTTGCATAATATCTTTTAGCAGCTTCTATATAGAAAGGCTCTCTAACATTTCTATAGTAGTCTTCTGACTTTTTGATTTTTCTTAAGGTATTCTCTAAAAGTTTCTTTTCTTGCTCTTTTGTCAGCATATTTACACTCCTGCGTAAAATTTAGGAACTTGAATTTTCTTTCTTTTGATTTGTGCTTCATTAATTGGCTGTGCATAAGTTAAAGCAACTGCATCAGCTTTGTCTGGTGAACGACCTATAGCCTGTTTGATTTTGTCTTTTTCTATTAGCTTTATTTCACCTTTGTTTGTGTAGTCGTATTCTGTGTTTATAAGTTCCAACAAAAGGTCATTGTCTTTAGGTAAATTACCGTTTTGCTTAATATGTTCATCTTTAAGTCTTAAATACATTTCAGCTCTTTTGTTTAAAACCCCTTCCATTGTTGATTTTTCTGCAAAATTTACCGCATAAACAGGAATGCCAAGTTGTTTTAATCTGTCATAAACTCCCCAGCCTATTCCTGTAACATCAACATTTATTTGATAAGGTTTTTCAGGGTCTTTGCTGTATTCATTAGCTACCCATTCCGCCAGTTTCATTGTGTCGTTAAAATCAACAGATTTAAGTTCAAAAAATCTTTTGCCTTTTCTTTTTGCTATAACTGATGAATCATCTCCGTGTCTTGCTATATCAAGCCCCCAGATTACAATGCCGTCCGCAGGTGGATTTATTCTCATTGCTTTTTCTACTTCTTCATAAGAGAAAAGTTCGGCTCCAACTTCGTCTACAAATTCGCCGTAAATTTCTTGTCTGATTGCTTTTTCTGACAAGCCTTTTTTGAGTTCTTCTATATCTTCTTCAGATAGTAGAGGGTTTTCATAAGTTGAGAATGTATAACTTTTCCATCTTGGATAGTCTGGAGAGTGTCCTTTTTGCCAAAGCTCATAAAAAAGATTTTTGCCCTTTGGAACTCCTCCAATAATAGCTTTAGAGTTTGGATTATCCAGCATCATCGGGGCGACGGAATGTTCCCATAAATCCCTGTTTTTCAGGATTATCCCCGCTTCGTTCAGGACTATAATGTCATATCCAAATCCCTCCCAGTTTTCAGGTTTATCTGCACTTCTAAAATCTATAATTGACTTTCTCTTGCCGTTATAGACTATAAGCATTGAGTCTTGAGTCTTGTACTCGTAAAGCTTAAAGTCTTTAACTTTGTTTTTAATTTTCCTTTCTATTTGGTCTAAAACAGGCTTAAAGTATCTTTGGTAATATCTTCTGATGTTTGAATGTGTAGTATCTCCCCAAAGTATATATATTCCTTCATCTTCTTTTTTGTTGTCCCAAACGGAAAGTTCATTTGAGCCGAGCATGGTTTCTATAAGATACTGAGCTGTTGACCTTGTAAAACCAAGTCTTCTACCTTTAGCAATAACTTTGTATCTTAATTTTTGCCAGTCTGAGCTAAAGAATATATCATCTGCCCATGGAAGATAACTTATATTAAAGCTTATAGCTGTATCTGTATTCACTACTCTTTACCTTTTGAGATAATCTTTCTTTTTGTAATTAGAGCTATGCTTACTTCTCCGGAGAGTTCTACTTTCTCAGTTAAATCTCCTCTCATTTTCAAAGCCATTTCTATCGCTTTTGTATTTCCTTGTTGTATTTGTTCAAAAAGAGATTTATAGATAGTGTCTGTAACTTTTTGTAAGTTTTTCTTTAAAAGCTGATTTCTTTCTTCATAAAATTTATCTGTTCCATATTTGTTCATCTTGTTTTTAACTGATTCATAATTCCACCCAAGCTCCTCACACATTGCCTTTAAAGATTTTCCCCAGTTGTCAGGTTCAGCCCATAACTCTTTTAAAAGCTCTAAATCAATTCTTTTCCTTGCCATACTTCAAACCTATAAAATCCCTAAAATGATTTCAAAGTTAAAAAGCGAAAAAAGGGAATTATGGGATTACACCCTCTCTTTGATGATTGCTCTGAGCAGATTGTCTAAATCATCTTTTCGTATCACTCTGTATTTGTTGACCTTTAGAATTTGAATTCCCTCTTTATCTGCTATGTCTATTACTGGGTCAGAAGATGCAAACCCCAAAACCTTAGCAACTACAGATAGTTTAATAAAAACTGCTTCATGCCCGTTCTTTCTTAAGATTTTTTGTCTTATTTCTGCAATCATATTTATCCCTCATTCAAATTTTTAAATCTGCCCAAACATCTGGGATGTATATATCCCATCTTGTTGGTTCTTTCTTTTCTTCAAGCCACAGAGGAAATTCAAAGGTCTTTGCATAGTTTTTAGATACTCCGAATAAAACCTGGCAGGCAGGTAGTGCAGCTCCAAACTGGAGAGAGTATTCATCTGGTCCTTTCAGACTTCCGTTAATGATTTGTGGTCCGTTAACTCTTTCCATAGTCGCCGGTTGATGGAAGTGTCCCATACAAACTCCATCCAATATTATTTGTGTTTTGTTTAGTCCTTGTTTGAATAATTTAATTATCTGTTTCTGTAGTTCCGTCATTTTACCCCTCAGGTTAGTGGTTTTTAAAATGGAACATCTTCTGTTTCTGTAGTCTGCCCGTAATCGGATATATCCATTTCTGTCTGTGAAACTTTAGGTGTGAATCTGGCATATTTAGGATGGAATTCCAGATTAACCGTTCCCAGCTCGCCGTTTCTCTGTTTTGCAATAATAAGTTCTGCAAGGCCAAGCTCTTCAGGGATTGGGTTTTTCTTGTAATACTCCGGTCTATGGATAAACATGATAAGGTCTGCATCCTGTTCAATCTGCCCGGAATTCCTAAGGTCTGACAGCATAGGTCTTTTGTCTGACCTCATCTCCACAACCCTGTTAAGCTGTGCAAGGGCTACGACGGGGATGTCTAATTCCATTGCAAGGGCTTTAAGGGTTCTGGAGACTTCGGATACTTCCCTTTCTTTGCTTTCTAAGAATTTGTCAGCCTGAACAAGCTGAAGATAATCAACAAAGAGTATGTCTATATCATGTTCTCTTTTGAGCTTCTTTGCATAAGCCCTTAGCTCCGTTATTTTCATTCCTGATTTATCGTTAATCAGGATAGGCATTTGGGCAAGTTTGAGTGAATAGTCTTGCAATTTCTCTAACTGCTCATTGTCAAGCAATCCGGTTCTGATGTTATACAGGGGGATATCTGCATAGTTTGACAACATCCTCATTGCAATCTGTTCTTTTGGCATTTCAAGGGAGATAAATCCAATCCTGTATCCCTCTTGGGCAGCATTAAGTGATACTGAGGTTGCTAAGGCTGTTTTCCCCATTCCGGGTCTTGCACCGATGATAATAAGTTCTCCGGGTTGGAAACCTGCAGTTCTTCTATCCAGCTCTGAAAATCCTGAAGGCACTCCGGTTATGAAGGTGTCTATTTCTTTTCTTTTTTCTACCGTTTCGTAAAGCCTGAAGATAACGGAACTAATCGGTTCCGTTTTATCTTCAAATGAGCGTTTTTCTATGTCGTATATAGTCTGTTCAAGGGTTGAAAGGATTGTAGATATTTCATTTTCCCTTTCCAGTTCTGAGGGAATTTGCTGGGATACTTCAAGTATTTTTCTTTTTGCTGCTTTTTCTTTAAGCAGTTTGATAGAGGTGGGCATGAGTTTTACCGGGAAAATATCTCTATCTTCTATGCTGAGTATATATTCAACCGGAATTTCTTTTGATATCGGGTCTTCACGGAAATGGGCAAGGATAATTGATGTTTCTGCTACTTCTCCGGAAGACAGCAGAGTCTTAAGCCAGTTAAACAGCTTTCTGTGTTTAAGGTCTGCAAAGTCTTCCGGTTCTATTAGGTGCAGGTATTTCTCAGACTCTTCAGGAGCAAATATAAAAGCTCCCAGTATCGCCCTTTCCAGTGATTTATCCGCAAATTTTTCACTAAGCAGCTGCATGGTAAACCCCCTCATGTTTTATTGAAAAATCCTCTATCAGGTCCTTAAGGTTTCTTTCTATCTGCCAGTGAACGTGCTGTGGTGCTGAGATAAAGACCTTATCACCTGAATGGCTGTTGTAGTGTTTTCTAAAAAGCGACAGGGTTTCAGTTGCTTTGTAGTGGTGCTGTGCAAACGGATGTTGTTTGATTTTCTGTATGAGACTAAGGCTATAGGCTTTGATGATTGGGGTTTCTTCAGGTTCTGGTTCTGATACCGGTTTATCAACATATTGTCCTTCTATCACCTTCACAAAGTTTTCCGGTTTTATAAACCAGTCAAAGGTTGCAAAGGTCTGCGAGTATAACCAGCTTGAGTTTTTAAACAGGTTGCAGGCTTCCTTCCAGCCCACCCCACTTTTTTCTAAAATGCTTTGTATGTTTTTAAGAGCCTGTTTTCTTTTGTCTGTTAGAGCGACTACCCGTTTGTCTGGACATATAGCGTTAAATGTTTGCAAGTAAGCGTCAAATAAAGGTTCTTCTGGATTTTCTAAATCAAAATCTACATTAACAGACTCAAATTCTTCTTTATTACTTATTTTTTCATTGTTAGTTATTTCATTGTTAGTTTTCTTATTGTTAGTTATATTATTTTTAGTTTGGTGTGCCGTTGCTGTTTCCGTTGCTGTTTCCAGTGCTGTTTCCTGAATTTGCTCTGGATATTGATATTCCTTGTTAGGTGCTGTTTCCGTTGCTGTTTCCAGTGCTGTTTCTTTTGCTGTTTCCATTTTTTCTTCCCAGTTGTAAGTCAATAACTTATAAACAGATTGACCATACTGATTTGGAGCATCGGAAATTTTCTGGATATATCCCAGTTTAATCAGGTTATCTATTATGGTTTTTGCTCTTTTTCTACTACATTCGAGTTCTTCTGCAAGTTTACTTATTGATAGGTAAAAAGTTCCTGTCTTGGTGTTGACCCAGCTGGTTATGATTGTGATAGCAAGCAGATGTTGATTTCTGTCTCTCCTGTTTTTAAAATTTTCTTTAATTAGTTTTGTTGGCAGGTTTGCATAATAATATTGCTCTTTCATTTTCATTCCTCCTTTGTTTTAATCTTGACAGGTCTGTTAAAAGCTCGTTTTAATTGGTAAAGGTTTTCTTTTAAAACTTTTTCAAATATTTCAGGAACTGTTATCTCCACGATTTCTTCTGTGATTTTTACTTCTGTTGTCTGGTATAATAAGGCTGCTTGTAGAAGAGAGCCTCGTAGTCTCTTTACAACTTGTTCTAACTCTGTTGATTTTTGCCAGAGTTCCTCCAAGAGTATGAGGTCTCTGGTTTCCTTTTTTACTGCCATGCTTTACCTCCTATTGTTTTTAGAAAGGAACATCTTCATCTGAGGAAAAATCCTCAGTTTCGATATCAAGGTCTGATTCTTTTGATTTTTCTTCTTTGGATGATTTCCCGGAGAGAATACTAACCCTATCCGCTACTATCTTTATTTTTGATTTCTTATTTCCTGCTGCATCTGTCCATCTATCCTGTCTGAGCTGTCCTTCAACAAGTATCTGTGTTCCTTTGTTAAGCTGCTTCCCAAGTCTTTCTGCAAGCTGACCGAATGTCTCAATATCAAAGAAATATGTTTCTTCTTTCCATTCGTTATTAACTCTATAAGGTCTGTTAACAGCTATAGAAAAACTTGTAACCTGAGAACCGCTCGGAAGAAATCTAATCTCCGGGTCTCGTGTAAGTCTGCCAATTAGAAAAACTTTATTCAGCAATGTTTATCTCCTTTATTTCTATGATTGTTAGATGTCCTTTTTCTTTGGAAACTCTTTTCTTGAAATGTCCGTCTGTGATGAGGTTGTCGTCTGCTATAACACCGGCTTCCTCAAGACAGTCATTTAGTATTTTGAGTCTGTTATCTACATCTCTTTTTTTACGGTCTGGAAAATAGAACGTATAGAATATTTCAACTTCCTGGGTGATTGTTGGAAGTCTCCACTGCTGTTTTATCTGCAGAACTATGTCTTTTATTTCCTTTTGCTGCGTTTTGTATATAAAAGGTTTCCCGTTTTTCTTCCCTATTGCTCTTCTGTTGCCCGATGGGATTTTGCCCTGGATGATTATTTTCATTTGAACTCCCCGTTTATTAAGGCTTTTTCCAGCTTGTCTAATATTTCTTTTGCTTCTTTAACTTCTTTTACAAGCTTTTGTCTTTCAAAGAGTGTTAATTCCCCATCCTCTAAGGCTTTCATCATCTCGTTGATTACATCTGTTAGTTCTTTTGTGATTAGATGAGGGAGCAAATTGTGATTTTGCTCTACCTTTACATGTGCAACAAACCAATCAACCAATAATGTGGTATTTAAAACTTTAGAAAGGGTTATGATATGGTCAGGTCTTGGATGGTATTCCTCATTAGGATTGAAGTATTTCTTTATTGCAGATAAAGGGATGTTGCTTTCATTTGCTATCTGCTCATAAGTTTTGCCTGATTTTTGATAAGCAATAAACAAAACCGCTTTAAAGCTTAACTGGTCTAAACCTATCATTTTGTTCTACTCCAATCAGTTTTTCCTGTTTTACCCTTATTAACAAGGAGGGTCGCTAATGAGCTACTTAAAAACAGGGGCAGAGCCCTCTCTGCCCCATTGGAGGTTAGGAGGACCTCATGGCAACTGCCGAGGGAGGGGGAGGTGCTTCTCATTTGGCCGCTCCGGTAAGGTTTTTATTCAAGTATTCTTCTATTTCTTTTTGATACTCTTCAGGAAATACAAGCCATTCTTTTTTAATTTCTCCACCTGTTGCTCTTTCTATGGCTATGGCGGTGTCTGCTCCAATATCTCTATCCCCCTTAAGCAAAAGCCACAGAAATTGATAAGAAATTCCAACATTTTCAGCAAATTTTGTCTTAGGAATTTCATGCCTATCAATGTAAGCCTTTATTATCTCTTTAGGTTCTATCTGCATGTTATTAACCTCCTGTATGAAAATATAAACAATAGTTTGTATAAAGTCAATAGAAAAATAAACAAAAATTTATTGAGTTTATCAACACTTGTTTATATGCTTAAGGGGAAAGAAAAGTAATGGTTTATATGGATATGGAATTAGACATTAATAGACGGGAAATTCAGGATAAGATAAGGGAAAAAGTTAAAGCATTAATGCAAGAAAGAGGGCTAAAGCAAAAAGACTTGGTTGAAAAAAGCGGATTGTCGCAGGTTTTTATTTCTTATTTTCTTACTGGAAAAAGAAATATAGGTTTTAATGCATTAGAAAAAATCGCCCAAGCCTTAGGGGTTAGTGTAGCGGAGTTGTTATCCAGTCCTGAAGAGAAGAGAAGCAAATTAGAGGAAGTGGAAGAGATAACAGATGTAGTATTATTGCCCGTTGTAGCTGATGTGCCAGCTGGGGGATTTGAGAGTGGAGATGTAGAGATAGAGGATTACTTACCAGCTCCAAAATCCATGCTTGCAGGAGTGCCGAAAGAGTTTGCAGCATGGTGGAAAGTTTCAGGAACTTCAATGTCTCCAGAGATAAATCCCGGGGATTTAGTTTTGGTTGCTTACGGTGGATTTGTGGACATAAAAAACGGAGATAGAGTAATAGCTGTTATAAATGGAGAAAGGACATTAAAAAGATTTTACGATAAAGGAGAATACATAATTCTCCAGCCGGTAAACGACAAAGACCATGAACCAATAATAATAAAAAAAGACCAGTTAAAAGAAAGCCCGATATATCTGTATAAAGTGCTTGGAGTGTTTAAGAGGTATTGAAGTTACATTATTATTGCCTCATAAAAGAAAATATATGATAATTAAAAATATGGAAACCTTAAATTTATTAACTCAACTTGGGAATAAGATAAAACTTGCAAGAAAAGAGCTTGGATTTAAAAAAAGAGAGGATTTTGCGAAAATAATCAATATAGATGTTTCTATATTGAAAGAAATAGAAAATGGGAAGACCGCTCCACCATACAAAATAATAAGTTTTTTATGCAAAGAACTGGGGATTTCTCCTCGTGCTTTCATTTATAGTAGCAAACAAGAAGTTTCATATAGGGGGAATAAAAAATTAGCAATTTCAGATAAGATTAAAATACAAACTATAATACAAAATATTAATGATTTAATAGAATTAAATGCAATTAGACATAATAGGTTTGATTTTGAAGGAGATAATAATCCAGTTGTGGCTGCAAGAGATTTTATAAAATATTATAAATTATCCGACAGAGATTTTAATACTTGGGACAAAATAAAAGACATTCTTTCAGAAAAAGAAATATATATTTTTGGTTTACCATTAAAATCAAAATCTGGGGCTGTTCCTCAGGAAGAGCCTTTTTTCATTATTTTAAATTCAAATGAACCAATAGATAGATGGTCATTCTCTTTGCTCCATGAAATAGGACATTTAATAGCTCCTCCCGATTTCAAAAAAGATGAAGAATATGCGAATGCCTTTGCTTCAAATGTTTTAATTCCAGAAGAATTGGTTCCAGAGTTATGGAAAAAGTTAAAAGATTATATTACTAATTATAAATTTGGGACTTTTTATAGGAAAGTAAGACAAATGAACAAATATATTTCTCCCGAAGCTGTTTTTTACAAACTTATTTCAGTATACCTTCCAGATGAAATTTGGAAGTTCCAAAAGTTTAAAAAATATTCACAAGAGGAGAGAAGAAAGGAAAAACATACTACTGTTACTAAAAATAAAATATTACTTCCTAAAGTATATGCAGAGAAAATTTTAGATTTATACGAGAATAACAAAATCACCGAAAAAAGAGCAGACGAGTTATTATTAGGTCAATTTGAAAAAATATCAGATTTAAGAAAAAGAAAATGAAAATATATTTAGACTCAACTGTAATTTTAAATTTTATCAAACCCTATAAAGATAACCATCAAATACATCGACATTTAATAACATTTGTAGAAAATAGGAAGAAAAATCAAGAAACAGTAATTACTACCACCTACATTTATGAAGAAGAAATAAAATATCCCGAGGAAGCAAAAGAAGAAGTCTTTTTGTTTGTTGAAAAAGAAGAGGTTCCCTTTGATTTCTATTCGGAAGAACCTCCACCTAATATAGATTTAGGAGAATGGAGTATCTGGCAATGTGCTAAAAAGAAATTAGAGAATTCAGAGAGATGTTGTGTATTGTCAGATGATAGCCACGCCAGAGAATTTTTTTCTAATAAAGAATTGTTACCTTGTAGATATATAAATCCTCCCAAAGAAGGGGTTGGCGGGACAATGGGAATTTTAATTCATTTAAAAGAAGAACAAATAATCTCAGAAGATGAATATAACCAATTAATTAATACAATGAAAAAATACGGAGCCAGACTTCCTGTCAAAAAAACAAATCAAAGCAACGAATAAAATAAATCCAAATATCTCTTAATCAAAACAGTTTCTTATTTTCTGAAGGAGGAATGACTTTATGAACCTTCACGACAGTAAACTCTTTATTTACAAATTCATCCAATTTCGTGTCATATACTTGTAGTATTTCTAAATCACATAAAAGTTTGGTTCCTTTTTTAAAAGAGTAATTATCAATAGATGTAAAGAATTTATCATCTTTTATATGAGCGGAAATTTTGTTACCTTCATATAGAAACTCCCATTTCCTATTTTCAGCAAATACTACTTTTACGACAGTGAGGTAAACATTTTCTTTTGTGATTATTCTTGTTCTTTCCTCAAATATAGGGTTAGGTATTTTTAGATACCCTAAATCTTCATTGCTTACTTTTACAGATTTACCAATTTCACTTTTAACTTCAAACCCTTCTATATTTTCGTCATCTGCAACAGGTTCTGCTATTTTGATAATAGCCTCATCTATTAGTTCATCTTCTTTTGCAAGTTTATAAACAGTTTTATCTATCTCTAATTGATTATTGCTTCCATTGATAATAATGACTTTTCCATCCTCTTCTTTTACTTCCTTGGGCTTTTCTCCTTTTAAAAAGACTTTTAGGATTATTAAACCAATAGCGATTTCTATAATATCTTTCACATTATCTAATGAAATGCTATCTCCGAGTAAGGATTTAATCTTATCAATAGTGTCAAGAGCGAGATTTAAATCAACAATAAAGCTGCCTTTTTCTGTTTTGCTTATATAGATATTTAGCTTCTTGGGAATATTTAATTGGCTGTGAACTTCTTCAAGTAGATTAACATACCCAAGAAGAGAAACAAGAAGTGTGTTTGCCTTAATTTCTTCTATGTCACCATTATATTTAAACTGAACAGAAACAGGTTTCATTTTAAACCACAAAAATTTTTTCATAATCCTAAATCCTATTAGTAACAAAATCAATACCACTACATATAGTAGTCATCTCAAGAGTCAAAGCACTATATATAGCCCATCTCCTCCAAAGTTTGATAAAATAAAACCCAAAAAGGAGGGCAGCTATGCTGGAGAAATTAGCCACCCAAAACCACAAATACTTGTTTTTTACAACCGCAGAGAAGGCAATAAGAAATAGACTTAAAGAAAGAATTAAAACCAATTGCCAAGAACTTGAAAAATTTTTGTTAATTAATGAAGAAGATGTGCCTATTGTGATTGACGAGATTTTACTCAAACTTGTTGATGAATTAAAATTCACATACAAAGATATCAATTCTACAGCATATATAGATGTTAAGCTGTTTGATAAGTTTATAGGAAATTTCAAATTAGCGGAAGAAAAACCTATAAAAATAGGATACGTTACCATGTATAGTTTCTCTCTACTCATAGATTCGGAAATTTTGAACCAAATAGCCGCACAAATAGAAGAAGCACTGATTGCAGATTTATTTTCTTTTATCCATCTCATATCGGATAGCTTTTAAATTGATTTTTACTAATGTTTGTATAACATCAGGGTCTACTAAAGCCCATTTTGCATAACTATAGGTTTGTCCGTATGTTATATTTTTTAAATCTTCTTTATAGTGGTTTACAATAACATCCAAAAGCTCCATTACCGTTTCTATAGCAAGACTTTTGTTTTCATGGTCCAGAACTGCATCATAATGCTTACTAAGCACCTCTGTTAAATCCCTAACAAATGGATGTATCACATCCACAAGCAAATCAGGTTTTTTGTTTTCCATCTCATCTCCTCCAATCCCTTTGTTTCCTTTATTTTAGCATAAAATAAACAAAAGTTTACAAAAAGGGTTGACATTCTATAAACAATTGTTTATATTAATAAACAACAAAGCATGAAGGAGGTGCAGGAAGATGCAATACATCTACTACTCAAGGAAGAAAACAGAGGTTCCAAGAAAAGTTGAGAATGAGGGGCTCTTGGCAGCTGCATTGGTAGATGAAGGGTATTATGTTCTGGTTTCTGACTTTGCTTATCCAGAAAACTACAGAATGAAAGACATAGAAAAAGCAGAAGGTAAAAAAGCAAGGAAGAAAACATACAGAATAGGCAGGAGAGGACAAAGAAAATGCTTGATTTCATAAAGGAGGTGGCAAGGATGCAAACAGCAACAGAACTACAGGAACTCATTTACCTTAGAACCAAAGTAAATGAACTGGAGATGAAAATTCATCTCCTGGAGAAAGCTCTGGAATTTGTCGCACAGAGAGTAGATGAAGAAAGAGAAAAGAAAAACACAGAATACTTAGTTAAACAAATCTTACAAAAATAGGAGGTGATTATCATGCAAAAGTTTAGTGTAGCAACCCGTAAGGGTTTAATTCACACAACAGATTTCAAATCAGCCTGTAGAATTTTGCAGTTTGAGTTAGAGCAACAGAAAAAAAGAAAGTCCCAGCAAACACACGACTGGGACAAAGAATTCCAAGCACTCTTAGACAATTACATCCCAAATTCACAAAAAGAAATAGAAAAAATGAAAGGAGGGCAGCTGTGATGAACAAGATAGCAAAAACTAACCACTTAAGGAATGATTTATGTTGGGAAATTTTTTGTTGTGAACCCATCAGATGGTATGGATATAACGATTCTTATTGGTGGAATAAAGTATCAAAAAGACAAGAGGTTAAAAGACAAAAATGCAGCAAATGCGGGAAAGTTTACGAGATAGATTTTGAAACAAACATCGTTAAGGAGGTAAACAATCATGATGGAATACATCTATGAACTCATTGAGAAAATCAAGAATCAACAAATCAAGATTTTAGAACTGGAAAGAGAACTCTTTTATCTCAAAGAAGTAAAAGCAGATAAAGAAAAAGAGAAAAAAGACATAGAAGCAACAGTATGGAATGAGGTTGTATTTGACAAAGAACTCAAAAATGAAGCACAAAGAAAAGCAAGATATCAACAGAAATTGGAAGAATGGGACGCTTATTTAGGAGTTTTAGACAGGATTGCAGAACTGGAGAAAAAAATCTCAGACCTTATCTATCAAATCAAAAAAGAAAACATAGAGCTTGATTATCTCAAAAGGCTCTATGAGATAGAAAAACTTAAAAAAGAAAAAGAGGAGGCAGTGTCATGAACGAGAAAGCAATAGAACTAAAGGTAAAAAACTTTTTAGAATCATTCAAAAACAAAGACATCTATAACTATGCTATCACACTTAGTCCAGTATTTAAAGAACCTGAAAGATACATAGACTACCGTAAACAACTTGCACAGCTTCTTATAGCAGTTCCCAAACTTACCGAATACGACCCAAAAAGTCTGATATTTGCAACAGCTAAAGCTTATGAGCAAGGATACTCCTTTGACCCCAAAGATGCAGAAGCTTATTTCATTCCTTATGGAAAAGAAATCCAGTTCCAGAAAGGATACAGAGGCATTCTCAAAGACCTGATGAAAAGACCCGATGTTGTTGATGTTATAGCAGATGTAGTTTATGAAGATGATGATATAGAAATAGACAAAGACCCACACGGTAGATTAATCCTGAAAAGACACAAGTCTAACCCATTCAAAAGAAGCAAAGACAAGATAATAGGTGCTTACGCATTCGTTTACTACAAAGTAGATGGGAAGATAGTTTCAAACGGGGTAGCCATGTCAGCAGAAGAAATAGAAGAAGATTTTAGAAGTCTTTCCAAAGCGGATAAATCCATGGGCAAAAACTCCTTCTGGGAAAAATGGAAAGCAGACATGTATAAAAAGACCGTCATTAAGCAGCTCAGGAAAATCCTACCACCACTACCAGAAGAAAAGATAGATTTCTATCATGAAACAAGCAGAAAAGAAGAGCCCGAAATATCAGATGAGAGAAAAGAACTTATAAAAGCATTCAACAAAGCATATACAGAGTCAGGTTTAACAGCTCAGGAACTCAAAAGCATTATTTACACAAGATACTTTGTGAATGAACCGGCTGAGCTTACAGATGAACAACTTACAGAAATAACACAGTTGCTAAGAGAGAAAGGAAAGAGCTTATTGGAAGCAACTGTATTAATCGGAGCAAAAGAGCAGAAAGAACTGGAAGAACTATTTGTAGAGAAGCAGCTCAACGACGAACAGCAGGCAAAAGTCTATGAATATCTCGGAATAGAGGATGACAAAATCCCAAGCTATGAAGAATACACATGGATAAAGAACTTCCTCTCTCAGAATGAAAGAGAGCAAATCCTTGCTGCAATAGGCTGGAAAGAGAAAAAGATAGACCAGAAAACTCTTGAAGAAACATTAGAAACAGTTTAACCCTGCACCTGCCTGGAGGGCAGAAAGGCCTCCAGCTTTCAACTGGACTGCCGATGCCCTCCAGGGCAAAAACAAAAGGAGGAGAAAATGAACGAACTTTGGGAGTTATACAAAGAGATACATGAAAACTGGAAAGGCTACATAATCGTTGTAGCAAGAAATAACAGAATAGAACCAGACGATTTACTTGACGCAGTCATAGACTACCTAATTGATTACAAAGTAGACAACATAAAGCAACTAATACACAAAAAAGCCTATGAGCTTAGATACAAGAAGGAATTACCAATATCTAAATTCTACATAGAAGATGAAAAGCAAGAAGAAAAACTTTTTGAAGTGCTTCAGTTTTACAACTATGAGGAACCACAGGAACAAATAGACTGGTTTTCAGGTCTACCAGAAGAGCTGAGAACCTATCTACTTTCCAGAGTTCGCATTGAAAAAACTCTCCCTATCCAAGAAAGGGTGAGGTTTAGACAAAAACTTAGAGAAGCACAAAAACTATTAGGAGGACAACAATGATTAAAAAAGAAGAAGCAACAATAACACTTGCAACAACAACAGACCTATTAGGGTCAAGTCCTTCTACAGACCCGGCTAAAGAATTAAAAAAACAAGAAGCGAAAAAGGAAATAAAAAGACTTGAAAAGGCTCTGAATAGAAGAAGCACAACAGCAGAAGAAGCAGAGATAATAGAACAGAGAATAGCTCAGATATTGGAAGACCTTGAAGAACATGGAATAAGTCTTGACGATGAAAGACAGATAACTATTTTTCCAAGAGATGAGCAAGGTAGACTTTCAATACTTCACTATCAGATATTAGGCTTACTCAAGGAAACAGCCTATAACTTCAAAAGAGAAAGAAATATCAAGAACCTGATTAGTCGTTATGTAAAAATTGAGCCAAGAATTATTCCAATGAAAAGAGATGGAGAATATATCTATCAGCCCGATGACTTGCTTACAAGACCACTAAGGGCTATGACTCCTCAAGGGCCAATAGTTAGTCTTGCAACAAGCGAACTACTACATCCAGAAATAGAGATTAGTTTCAACGTCAGAGTTGCAAATTTAGAAGGAATGAACTTGCAAAAGATCTTAGATCTCTTTGAAGTAGCAGAGGAATGGGGAGGATTGTTACAGTGGCGAACTGGAGGATACGGTAGGTTTGAAATAAAAGAAGTGGCTACATCTAAAAAAAATAAGAAGAAATTAGCTGCGGCTAAGTAAAGATTAGATAGGCGCAGTGGAGCTATGGTCGAGTATTGAAAAGTATGGTTATGGTGAAGCCAAGAGCTGTTAGGCACTGTCTTGGTAAAGTTCTGAATAGCATCGCAGGGCCAGGGCTGAGCTTTGCTGTGAGGGGTTTAGTGTGGGTTATGTATCGAGTTGTAATGCCAAGGCGGCGTCCAGTAATGCAGAGCAAAGTATAGTTTTGTCGCAATACCCTCATCAAACGGGTAAGTTTCAAGGGTAAAGCGTGATTAAGCTATACAATGGGGCTCTTGCCCCTTTATTAAATAAGGAGGTTTAAGATGAACAAAGATAAATGGATTAAACAACAACTTGCCCTAAAGGGCATATACAACTATTCACAACAAGACTTTGACAGGCTGAAGTCCTTGTTTATTGACAACATTACCAGTCTAAAGATGGATAAATACACCGCCTTTGACAGGGCTTTTCAGGCGGTGTTTGGGAGGAAAGGAAATTGAAAATATTTGATAAGAAGCTCGGATATAAATTCATCTGCGATATTTGTGAAAAACCTGCTTCACTATGGTGTGATAGCGAGGAAGAAGCAAGGTTGCAAGCAAGAGAAACAGCGAGAAGAGAAAATTGGAAATGGGAGCATCCAGGGTGGGTTCTTTATTGTTCGAAATGTTTTATTAAAAAACATGGAGGAGAGAGAGATGAGGCAGATTAAATTCAGGGCTTTTATAGAACCTTTAAATTCTATGATTCAAGTGAGTAAACTCACTTTGGCTACTTCTGGAGATGTAATGGTGTGGATAAATGACACATTCTACTTTGATGGACATGAAGCTCATTTGATGCAATACACAGGTTTAAAAGACAAAAACGGAAAAGAAATATATGAGGGGGATATTGTGAGGGTAAATATAGATGAATTACCGCCTTATACCACTGTTGGCCAAATAGTATATTCAGCACCAGCGTTTGCGTTGAAAAATAAAAGTGGGGCTTTGGAGAGCCTGGAACTACTAATAATGAATTATGCCCCAGAGAAAGTATTAGAAGTCATCGGCAACATTTACGAAAACCCTGAATTGTTAGAGGAAAACAATGTTTAAATGCACAGATAACCTCAAAGATGACAACTTTTATTTAGAAGATAGTATTATAAAAGAAATAGCAAACTTTATTATTGGGGTATCTCATGAAAAAGGCCGTGATTTATGCGAGGGTATCAACAGACCAAGCAACACAGAAAGAAACACCAATCAGCTCACAGATAAGCGAATGCTTCAAGTATGCAGAAAATAAAGGATTTACTGTTGTTCAAGTATTCACAGATGAAGGAATAAGCGGGACAACAGACAAAAGACCCGCCTTTCAGCAAATGTTAGATTACATACAGAATAACGATATTCAAGCTATCATTACCTTTGACACATCAAGATTATTCAGAAATATTAAGCATAAAATGAACTATAAAGAACTCTTTGATAAGTTAGGAGTAGAAATACACTATGCCTCAAACCCCTTCTTATCCGGAAATCCTAATAATGACGAAGAAAGGTTGGCAAGATTTTGGGCAGAAGGTGGAGCTATGCTTTTTGATGCATGGTATCCAATCTTTTGCTCTGTTCATATAAAAAGAGGGAATAGAGAAAATGCAAAACAGGGGTTTTGGAACGGCAGACCCTTACCTATCGGATATAAAACTGTAAAGGTCAAATACGGGAACACAACAAAATCAAAGATAATAAAAGCAGAAGAAGAAGCCCATATATATTTCAGAATTTTATCTCTGTTTAAGCAAGGATTTGGAACAAAAGAAATAGCTAAAAGATTAAATGAAGAAGGGCTAACAAACAGAGGAAAACCTTGGAAATACCAATCTATTCTAAAACTCCTGAAAAATGAATTATACAAAGGTGTATTATACGGTGGAGGAGAAAAGTTTCAGCATGAGCATTTAAGATACATTTCGGATGAAGAATTTGAAGAAATTCAACAGGAACTGTCCAAACGGATTAAACACAGCCGAGGGAAGATGAAATCAAACCTCTATTTTATCGGCATTTTAAAGTGTGGTAGATGCGGTTCTGCAATGGTCACAGAAACAGCAAAAGGGAATAGATACCACTACTATGTATGCAGCAAAAGAAGAAAACATAACCAGTGCGACCAGAAGAGATTACCAGCAGATAAAGTTGATAATTATCTGTTGGATATAGTTTTAAACAAAATATTAAACGAAAAAGTTCTACTTCAAATTAAAAAAGCCATAGAGGAAGAAATAAACACTCATATAAAGCAGATAAAACAAGAACGAGAAAGCATTAAAAAAGCAATTCAGGCTATAGATACTAAATTAAACAATATCCTGAAAGCCATAGAAAATGGACTGATAGATTTCAATGATGACGAAATAATAGAAAGAAGAAGGCAATTAAAAGAAGAAAAGAAAAACCTTGAAAGCAAATTAAAGATTTTAGAACACCAAGCCAACAAGAACTGGGTAGAGATAAATATAGACCTGCAGGAATTTAAAAACATAATCATTGACTATTACAAAACTGGGAATGCCAAGCAGATTAGAAGACAGTTAGAAAAACTGATTGATTATATTGAATATGACAACGATGAATTCAGGATTTTTTATAATCTGGACATGTTCAAGTTCGCCCAACCTTTTCTTTTGGTGGAGGCGGGGGGAATCGAACCCCCGTCCGAGAACGGCCGTTGCTCGGGCTTTCTACAGGCTTAGCCTGTGTTTAAATTCTCGCCTGCAGCGACCCCACAGGCAGGGTATCTGCAGGCAAGCCCTGTAAGGTTTCGGAAAGTGCCTACAGGGCAGTCAGCACTTTCCTATCCCGTGTGTCTTACGCCCTTCCTGAGCCCACGGGCAAGCTCAGGAGGACGTCGCTGCGCTAATTAGGCAGCGAGAGCGATTTCGCGTTCGGGAATTGTTGTTGTTTGGTTTTTTACGGAGTATCCTTCTCCGGCCTGCTGACCCGGCGTAACCGTTCCCGTCGAACCCGGATCGCCCCCATATTCAATTTGAGCATAATAAATTTAGACCTTTAATAAAAATTGTCAAGACCTATCCAAATATCTGATGAACTACTTTTGTTACTATCATTCCTCCAAAGAAAAGAAAAGCAAATATTAATGCAGCAGCATAGATAGGTTTCATACCTACACCTTTAATTTTGTTTATATTCGTTTCCAGACCCATAGCTGCCATTGCAACTGTGAGTAAAAACCCATCAACTATTCTTATATAATGAACAATGTTGTCAGGGATTATATGAAGAGAGTTAACTCCAACCATTGCTATAAATCCAAATACAAAATATGGGATAGGTATGTCTCTCAGAGTTACACCTGCTCCGTGAGTTGCATGCTTTTTGGCAAGATAAAAGCTAAGTGCTATCAGAAGAGGTGCAAGCATCATAACCCTTGTCAACTTAGCAATAGTCGCCGTATTTCCGGCTGGTTCAGAGATAGCAAAACCAGCTGCCACTACTTGAGCTACTTCGTGAACAGTTGCTCCTGTCCATATTCCATATAAAATATCGTCAAATCCAAGGGTAGAGGCAAAATATTTATATATGACTGGATAAACAAACATCGCAGTAGTTCCGAATATTGTTACGGTTGCAACTGCCATAGCTGCATGATGCATTTCTGCCCTAACAACAGGAGCAGTCGCTAAAACTGCAGATGCTCCACATATAGAACTTCCGGAAGCAACAAGATAGCTGATTTCTGGGTCTAAGCCAAAGAATTTTCTGGAAATAAATACACCAAGAAGAAATGTAGATGTAAGCATTATCGTATCAACTATTAATCCTTCAATCCCAACTTCCATAACGTTTTGAAAGGTTAATCTAAAACCAAGGAATACAATTGCTATTCTCAAAATTTTCTTTAAAGAAAATGTTACTCCAGGTTTAAAACTTTCCGGCATTTTCCATATATTTCCTATAAAAACACCAAGCAAAATGGCTATTATTAATGGACTAAAATTTACAGTCTCTTTTACAACTTCAAGCTTTGATATAAATGTTGCAATAATGGCAATTACTGTCGCAAAAATTACCCCTGGAATGTATTTCATTGATTTACCTCAAGATTTTATTTGATAGCTAAATATAATAAAGAATTGTTTGTGATATTATCCAATTTGGAAATTTTATAAATGTATTGAAAAATTTAAAATAAGGGGGCAAAAGCCCCTTCTTATTATGGACATTCCATTGTATGAGGAATTTTATCTATATTGAGGAGAAAAGCTTTGAAAGGTCCCATGTTGTTCATAGCTTCCCATTTTGAACCAATAAAATCCAGTTTTGACATTATACCCATTCCCATAAAACCAAATTCACCTTTTGCAAGAGATTCCCAGTTTTCGTCTGTGGCGGACATGATGAAATCTGCTTTTTCATCTGTTGCTTTTCCGCCATAAACACAGATAGCCTTTCCATCTTTTGGGGCTATATGAAGTTCAACGGCTTTATCTGCTCCGCATTTTTTTCTATAAAATCTGATAATTCTATATTCTCTTTTTTCTTTAATTGCTTTTGTTGCCCATTTTCCAAGACCATCTACCAATTTTGGTGTTTTGTTCCATAATTCACAAAACTGTTTTGCATACTCTTCATCCATAAATTTTGGTGTCGCATATGAGAATCCAATTGTGAATATGAATGTAAGTAATATTACTCCCATTTTTTTCATTTTCATCTCCCCTAATGATATTTTTTAAGCAAGGGAGCAAAAAGCTCCCTAAAATGTTAGAAATGCCAGTCTAAAGATACACCTATAGAATCTTGAGCATTTTTAGCTCCTGCTAAAAGCCTTCCACCGTTTGCTGTTGATTCAACTTTTTTCTCAAATGCATGAACATAAGATGCATTGAGAGTGAAGTTTTCTGTAAACTGATATCCAAATCCCAGTGTTATATGGTGTTCTGTAATAGCTGGAAATCCGATTAGGTTAAACCATTCAATCTCATAATCTGAAAATCTACCACTAAAATCTGGAACTGTATTGTTTCTATTAACAGCATCTAAATTATTTTTATCTCTAATAGGAGATTTTGCATAGTTATAACCTGCTCTTAATGCCAGTCTTGGTGTGGCTTTATATTCTCCACCAACTGCAAATACCCATTGGTCTTTCCACTTAAACTGCTTATATCCATCTGCATCTGACCAGTTAATCCATCTTATATCAAAACCCATTTTTAATTCAGGAATTGGTTTAAATCCAACTCCAACAGAGACTTCCTGAGGTTGTTCAAGTTTTAAATCATCAAGTTTTCCTGTCATAGGATTAGAAATAAATACATTTTTGTATTTCATTTTTACTGGAGATTGATAATATGCACCCAGACAAACGTTATGTAAAGGCTTGTAATTAATACCGATAGATGCGCCTATCCCATAAGACTGTGACTGACCTCCACCTGCATTCCATGTTGTTCCGGGAACACCATCTCCATCAGCGTCATAAGCCATTGTAGCACCTAAATCTAAAGAACCCCATGCCAGATGTAAGGCTCCACCGATAGCCAATTGGTCATTTACTTTATATCCGATAGCCGGAACAATTCTCATAAACTGCAAAGATGTATGCATTCTGTTTAAACCATTTTTATCTCTATAATCAACACCCATTCCGGAAACACCATAAGCACCAAGACCGATAACTATTCTGTCATTTATCTGGTTTGTAATTGCTATTTCTGGGATAGTAAAAGTATCTGCATCTGAAGTTTGATAACCGGAATCTACCGGAACTACTCCTCCGGCTGTTGTGTCATCAGTATCCCAATAACCTTTACTTCTACCTTTAACATGAGGCATAAATAAAATTCCACCAAAGCTAAGGTTAAAACCTTTTTGTCTTGCAAGCCAGCCAGGGTTTCTGAAAATAGAATCTGTCGGTTCAAGGCAAATACCTGTGCCCAGTCCTCCCATAGCCCTTGATGCAGGAGATACACCAATCATGTTATCCCCATTTGTAGCAAATGCTGCTGTGGAAACCACCGCTGTAATTAGAGCTACCGAACCTGCCACCTTTCTCATGATACAAACCTCCAAATATATTTAATATAGTTTTTATATTTTTAATAAAAAATCATAGTGTTATGCGGGTTGTCAAACACTAACTTTGATTATTCACCAATTTGGAGAAGGTCTCTGATTTCATCCTCCAATTCTCTACATCTTGGACAGAGTGTTGTATCCCCCTTATATGAGAAAGGTATCATGCATTCTTCACAAGGTATCATAATATGTTTAGCAAGAATTTCTGTTTCATTTAAAAATGTGTTGAGAGTTAGTTCCTCTTTTAGATGAAGACAATCTTCAGGACATACTTCGTGACAAACTCTGCATTTTATACATAAGGCAGGTTCAAAAAGAATTTGTAGTCTCTCTGCACCCGGTTTTAATGCTCCTGTTGGACAGATGTTATAGCATACTGAGCAATTTGTGCATCTGTAATTATCTATCCATTTGTCTGAAGTAAAAGATATTTTTTCTACAGAAAATTTAATTTCCTTCTGTTTTTCTTCAGGTATGTTTAGACTATTTAATGCTTCTATTAGTGCTTTTCTTTTTTTAAGGCGAACTTTTTCCTCTACTATATTTTTAGGAGTATCCTCTTCGTTTTCTTCTTTAACCGGGATTTCAGGCATTAATGCCCAAAATGTGAGTCCAGCTGCTGTTTTTGTAAATCTTTTTAAGAAAGACCTTCTGTCATTTTCTTGTTTACTTTCAGGTTGTATTTTTAATTCCTCAAGTCTTACTCTAAATTCAGAACCTATTTGTTCTAAAACATAATTTGCTTCTTCAGCTAAGTTTTTTATTCTTTCAAGTAGATTTCCTATTTCACATTTAGAACAATGGCCAATATCCAGAACCAAATCTTCCTGAAGCTTTAAAACAGTAGCTATAAGATACTCAATATTAAAGGCTGATAAACAAGGTAAATCTCTTTTACAGCTGAGAGTGTTTTGTTTTTGTTCTACTAATTTTTTATGTAATCCATAAAAATCTAAATTCTCAAAAGAAAAGGCTTCTGAAGGACAGATTCCTGCACACGCTCCACAGGATACACATTTTTCAAAATCAACTATTATCTTGTAATCTTCCTGAGTTATAGTTTCCTCAATAGGACATATAGAAGCACACAAATTACAGGAAGAATCTTTGTAATAGATATGAACACAGTCTGAAAATTTAAATCTTAATGGATTGTTTTTCATGATTAAACTGCTGCTTCTTCACCTAATTCTTCTGCAAGGGCATCATAGTCTGACAGGATAAACTCCAGTGCAAGCTCACAAACATCTTGATAAAAAGGTGTTTCTGCCATGTCCTTTGCAGATAGAAGATAAATAGTTCCCCAGTTTGCGAGATGTTCTTCTAAAAACTGTTTTTGGATTTTTCTTAGTCTTTCTGCTTCTTTCTGATTTCCTTTCTGTAAAGCTTCTAATTCTTCTTTTGCAAGGGTCATCATAAATTCCATTTCTACCGCAATATGGTCTGGTGATAAGGCTCTTGTTTCATTAAGGTCAATTGAGTATCCATGTTCTCTATAAAAAACAAGTGTCGGGTTTGTTATGGAAGCATCTATATGCCCCTCATCATTCATAAATACTGACTCATAGGGATATACATTAAGGAGAAATACAGTTGTGAAATCTACATTTAAATCTTCTTCAATCAATTGTTTAATATCCTTTTCATTAAACTTGTTCCATTCTTTTGTTTTAGGGAACAAATCAAGTAGTTCCGGTGTCTCTTTTATTTTTCTTAATGTTTGTTCATCTATTTCCTCAATAAATAGTCTTGATAACAGACCATACATATTTATTCGTGCTTGCAACTCCTGAATCTTCTCTTCCATAATTACCACCTCTAAAAATAAAATGGGGGCATCTGCCCCCTATTCAAGTTTCTATTCTTCAGATTGATTATGTTCGTATCCTGGCATTCTGTATGCTTTATCAGTATGTGGATACCATGGTCTTGGGAACCATTTTGGTCTTCTCAGTCCGTTTGGTCCAGGTGCTGGTCTTGTAAGCTGGTCTCTCCATGCTTGATAGACTTTAAATGTCTTGTCTGTATCAACAACAACATCACCAATTCTATCTTCTGGACCTGCTTTTTCTATAAGAACTTTCTTATGCCAGCACTGCATACCTGATAATGGATCTGGGTTTGGTGGGAATACTGCGTTTTGCCATACACCTGTAGTTCCTTTCCACCATACCTCTTTAATATCTTTGTTAAATTCTGGATATGGCCATTTAAGCCATTTTTCACTATGTTCTTTTTCAATTTCTCTTGGAATAGTTCCTTCTTGGGTTCTCATTTTCCATGTATTGCCTTCTCTCTTGATATCAACTCTTACAGAGCCAAATGTCATTATACCGAGAGGTTGATCGAAGCCTTCTACATTTACAAAGTTTCTTACTCTCCATCTACCTTGGTGGTGGGAGCAAGCAACAACACCTGGTCTTACAGCTTGAGTTGGCATTGCCATACCAACAAAATATCCTGTTTCTATTCCGGTTAGAGTATCGACCACTCTGAGCTTAATAGCATCTCCTCTCCTAATACCTAATCTTTTAGCATCTGCTTCATTGATCCATACAGGGTTGTGGTTTTGTGATATTTCCATAAGCCATTTTGCGTTTACAGACCTTGTGTGAATATTGTAAGGAAGTCTGTAAATTGGGTTTAAACAGAATGCGTTTTCTTCATTCATAAATGAGTGGTGAACTTGAGAAAGGATATGTATCCATTTTCTCTTATGTTCTTCTTTGTATGGATATATTGGTATTGCATATTCAGGCCAGTGGAACTCTACAAGTGTTTTTGAGTAGTATTCAAGTAGTCCTGTGGCTGTATGGAAACCTTTTAGAAGTTTTCCATCTTTCATTACACCGATAACGTGTCTTTCTGAGTGGTATTTATCTCCGCCGTGTCCTTTAAGGTATACAGTTCCTTCTATTGGGTCTATCTCAAGGGCACTTCTTGGTATCCATTTTCCTTTGTATTTATATGCATCTTTTTCGGGATCATAAGGAATTTCTCTTTCCATTACGTAATAAACATTGGTTTCTTCTGTCCATGCACCTCTGTCTCTCATATATTCGTAAGGAGTAATACCCATTTTTTCACATACTTTCTTAAGACCTGGTATTGTGCTAAATGCAGCGTTATACCACTCTTCAACTGTTACAGGGTGTCCTGGATTTTTCTTAGATTCCCAGTATTGTCTAATTCCAAGTGAACCATCTGGGTCTATTGCCCATGCCAGATTAATCCAGAATTCATCGTCTTCCCAAACTTCACCAAGTCCTGCTTTTTTATGTGCTTCCAGAGTTGCTTTCCATGGTTCTTTAGGTTTCCATCCCATCTTTTGAAGGGCAACTCTGAGAACTGGTTGTCTGAATGCTGTCCATCTTTCTGGTTTTGTTTCTGCTGTTTGGTTATCGTGTCTTTCTCCTGCAAGACCTACAGGCAAGATATAGTCAACAAACCAGCTTGTTTCTGACCATGTTGGAGAAAGATGAACAGTTAATCCAAATTTGTTTTCATCTGTTAAGGTTTGTATCCATCTAAATCCGTCTGGGTTTGTCCAGACAGGGTTATACATTCTTCCAAACCATACTTCTATTTTATCCGGTATTTTAAGTCCTCTTTGTTCCCATTTCTTTCTCCATTCATCATCAGAGAGGAGGTGAGGAAGTATTATACTCATTTCATAAGCAGCTATAGGCCATTCAGGTGGGAATAATAGCTCACTCCATGCATCTACAGGTTTAGGCTTGTCTTTGAGAGTAGAAGCTCCACCATTGTTTCCAACACCCAATCCGTGCCAGTGGTGCCATCCTGTCCCACCAACACTACCGATAGAACCTGTAAGAACGAGGAGGAATTCTCCTGTTCTACCTGCATTCATCCAACCACCACGGTTTCCTGCAGCTTGTGCTCTCCAGTAATAAGAAGTAATTCTATCTCCTGCCCAGAGTATCATTTCATAAAGTTTTTCCAATCTATCAAGTGGAACTCTTGATTCTTTTGCCGCCCATTCAAATGTGTATGGAGCATAAAGTTCTTTAAGAACTGCTATGAAATCGTCAAATGTTTCACCTTCAGGTAACTTAGAGATTAATCCTTCATTTTTAAGATAGTTTAGATACTCTTTATCTTTTATAAATGTTTTCCAGTTAACCCATCTTTCAACAAATTTTCTATTGTATTTATCTTCTTGGAGCAATCTGTTTGCCATTGCTAAGAATATAGCACCCTCTGTTCCAGGCCACACAGGAAGCCATAAATCAGCCATTCCAGCAGAGTTAGAAAGCCTTGGGTCTAAAACAACCAGTTTCGCACCTTTTGCCCTTGCATCTGCAATGTATCCTGCGTGCTGTTGATAGTAGTGTCCAGCATCCGCTGCGTGCGAAGATGAGAGGAGTATAAGTCTTGAGTTTGCAAAGTCTGGAGAAGTTCTATCATCACCAGACCATGTGATTGAACCAAGACGTCCACCTGAAGAACAGAAGTTTGTGTGGGAGTTATGGTAATCTCCTCCCCATGTCCATACGACTCTTGGCTGAAAACCATTATAGTTTGGTCTTCCAACGTGATACATTATCATTTTCTTGGCATATTCATCACCATTTTTTGCTTTCTTTATAACTTCTCTCATTCTTTTTCCTATAGTTTCAAGAGCCTCTTCCCAGGTTGTTCTTACCCATTTACCTTCTCCTCTTTTGGAACCTGGGGCTCTTTTCAGTGGAAATGGGATTCTATCTGGGTCATACATTTGAGAAAGAGCCGCATATCCTTTACCACAGTTTCTTCCCCTTGAGCCTGAGTGGAAAGGATTACCCATAAATTTCCTTACTCTAAGACTATCTTTGTCAACCCATGCTGTAAGACCACAGGCAGCCTCACAGTTACTACATACAGTAGGAATAATCATATAATTAATAAGTTTTACACCGTTTCTTAAAGCACCACCATGTTTTTTCCAGTAGTCCCCATCAGGTTCTTTCCAGTCATTCCATTTATCAAATGGTGGATAATAATCTAATCTTGATGGTGTAAAAGTAAGTTCAGAATTTGTTTCTGCCTGTGCGGCAGGATTCATTTTTCCAACAACACCTTTAGCTAAAGCTGCTCCACCGATTGTTGCAGCAATTCCTTTTATAAAGTTTCTTCTTGTGGTCCTCATTTATACTACCCTCCTAATTAGCTTAATGGTAAACATTGTGGAGCTATAAGCCATGCATGTTTTATAAGCCACAATCCAATTAATGCAAAAATTGCAGCTATCCACGCATATCTGTATTTTCTAAACTCATTTGCAATTCCAACTAAAACAATTGGAATAATGAATGCAAATAACATTCCAAGCCAGAAGAATGGAGCAACTTCACCAAAGGCAAGAACTTTAATTACTTCGTAAGAGAACTCACTGTGCATTTTAGCAAATACAAGTTCTCCTATGAACATTGCTGCAGCAAGGAATGTGCTTCCAAGGAGGATATAACCAAGTTCTCTCCTAATCTCCTCTTTTAAAATATGTCCATAAATTGCATCTATTATCAGGTATGCTGCAGAACCGGCTATCATTGCACTGAGGAGCATAGAAATCATTTCTGCTGGGAATACCCATACTTCCCTTGCAGTTGCTTCTCCCATAATGCCGGCTGTGTATATTGTTGCGAAGAATGCAAGTATAAATCCTGGGATTGCTACTCTATCAAATAATTTTTTATTTCCTGTAGCCCATGCCCAGAAAGAAATCAAAAGGACTATAACAAATGCAGAAACAACCCATGCACCGAGAGTTACTGCTGATGTAAAGTGTGGATGGAAGAATATATGCCAGAATCTAAACATATGATGAAGGTCTAAAACAGTTACAAGGAGCGTAATACCGATAAATATAATTCCTAAAATTGGAAGCCATTTTCTAAAGAAATTGTCTTGCTCAGGATATCTTCTAATGAAATAAAATCCAAGTAAGAATGAACCTGTTGCTATACTTTTTGCCCACATGTTTGTTGAAACGAGCCATCCCCAAACTATTTTAGGGAGAGCCACATCAAAGGTTACTTCTGCCCCTATCATTTTAATGCCCTCCTATGTGGTCTAAAAACTTAACTTCTGTAAATAATGTGTAACCTTCCGGTCTTTCTGATGCTAATGGATCTAATGCAACTGTAGAACCTCTTACGTAGAAATGTTTTGGATGTGTGTTTAGTTCAGGTTTTCTGACCATAACATCTCTGTGATTTTTAAGATACTTAGAAATTTCAGACTCTGGATCATCAAGGTCACCGAAAATGTTTGCATGTGTTGGACATGCTACAACGCAGGCTGGCATCATTCCAACCTCAATTCTGTGTGCGCAATATGTGCATTTGTCTGCAGAATTTGTAATTGGGTCAAGATAGATTGCGTTATAAGGACAAGCCATCATACATGATGCACAACCGATACATCTATCATGGTCAACATTAACAATACCGTTAGGTAGATAATGAAGAGCTGATACAGGACATATCCTTTCACAAGGTGCATTATCACAGTGATTACATCTGAGTGGAACAAAATGTCTTTTTACATCTGGGAATTCACCCTGATCAATGTATTTAACCCTTAATCTCCAGCTGTGCAGTGGAACATTATTTTCAGCTTTACAGGCAACTGCACAGGCCATACATCCCATACATCTGCTCAGGTCTACCAAGAATCCTAATCTCATGGGATACCCTCCTAATAATATTTACCAGAGGGGAGTAAAAACTCCCCGTAACATATTCGTATTACAAACAACCTTTAAAGAATCCAGGTTTTGGTTTTGGTGTAATTTCATATTCATCTAATTTCAGAACAGGAATTCCATCTTTTTTACCTACTATAACACCGGAAGCATCCATTGAACCATCGTATCCTTCAAGTAATTCGTAGTAATATACGCTATCTTTAGAGGTTTGAATGTAATAATAGTCTCCTTCTGTAACATCAAATACAACTATTTTAGGTTCTCCTGTATAGATGTCCTTTACACCTTCCCATGCTTTGTGTGGAGGGCAGGAAATAAGACTATCAACATCTCCTGTTTCTTCAGCATCTTTAGCACAGGCAAGGGCTGTTATAGTAGCACTGGTGAATTCAACTTCATTATCCTCATCATCTTCTGCAAATGCAGTTTGAACACTTACAGCCGTTATTCCAAGAGCTAATGATAAGCTAAGTGCAGATGCCAAAATATGCTTAATCATTTTATTAACCTCCATTATTTGAAGTTTTTCCAGTTTTTCAATGTAGAAAGATAAGCAACTATGTCTTTTATATCTTGTTCACTGAGATGAGAGAAAGGAGGCATTTTGGATTGCTTTTTACCGTTAACTACAATATACCATTGATACATGCTATTGTTGGGATATGCTTTGAATTTATCAGGTTTCTGGTTCTTATCATAATGTCTATTTGGGTTAAGGTTTCTAATTACTATTGCACTTGGATCTACTATAGACTCTTTTAAATATACAGGAAGTGCTATAGCTCCAATGTCTGAAAGATTAGGTGCCATTCCAGGAACAGCTGTATTTTGGTCATCAAATCTGTGGCATCCTGTGCATCCATTTTTAAGCATAAGTTCTTTTCCTCTTTTCGGATCACCTAATTTTTCTCCAGGGTATCCCCAGGATACATATTTGAGATATTCTGGGTCTACTCTGTAGTTTCCAAGTTTTATAAATTTCCAGCTTGAGAGAGATTTATTTCCATCTCTTTCATTTTTGTTCCCATCCCATATAGCAAATGCTATAGGAACAAGTCCTGCTGCTAAGTTTGAGTTTTCTGTCTTAAGTGGTCTTTTGAATACAGCTGTCCATTGTTTTGTATCCTTGTTGTATTTCATCTCAATTTCAGCAGGTTCTTTTATCTCTGTAAGTGAACCAAATCCTTCTGAGATAAATACTTTTTGATAATCTCTTCCTGCTACATCTTTTTGGAGATAAACAGTTACAGGATGGTTTTCATCTCCCATTCCAATATATGGAAGTGTGGTTCCTTTCCCAAATTTGTTTGGAAATTCAATACTTACACCATCTGCAAACTGGTTAGTAGTTAGTGTTGGCTGGACAGATGGAGTTTCATCTTTCCACTGAACGTAAACAGCTATGTTATTTTTGTTGTATGCAACTTTTACTGTTGCTTTTACTACATCTTTTTTAGGTATAAGTTCATTCGCCTTTTTATCATTAAGTCTTACAGATATTTGTGGATAAAGTGCAATCTCTTTTCCTGGAATTGAATTCCAGAAATTTGCAGATGGGTCTGCAGGAATAGTTCCATTTACAGCTTTAGCATTTATTACTTCTTCCTTCATAAAGTCTTCTTCAGTAGCACCGGCAACATTTGAAAGTATCAATGCTGATAATCCTAATGCTGCGAATTTTATGCCTCTTTTCATTACTTTCCTCCTTGCTCCATTTTTCAAGAAGGGGAAATTACTCCCCTTCTTTCTCCTCTTTTAATGCAGGTTGTGTCTGGAAGTAAACTTTTCCATAAATTCCTTCTACTTTTGGAGTATTTGCACCTTGAACATATCTTTGGTCTATCAGCTTGAAGTATTCTGTTCCTTTTAATCCTTGTTCTGCAGCAACTTTTTGGTAATAGTTTTCATCAAGTCTGAACATATCTGCGTGGTTGTAAGCAATCAGAATATCCATTAATTCAGACTCTTCTCCTCTCTCTCTTTTTGCCATCTCTTCTTTGAGGGTTTTAATAGCCTGATGAACTTCAGGTCCAAAGAGTTTTTCAAGATATTCAATAGGAATTCTTTGTTCGTTTTCTATAAGTTTTCCTTCTTCATCAAATTTTGGAGGAGCAATTACAGGTGGAACATAGTAAACGTTAGGCTGTGTTCCAAAGTCCGGTCTGAGTGGAAGTGCAACTTTATATTTGTGAACCAGCTTATATACCTGTCCTTCTTCATCATCAAGGAAACCTACAAATCTTATTCTTCCTACGCACTGATGAGCACATGCAGGAGGAAGGCCTTTCTCAATTCTTGGGAAACAGAATATACATTTTTCTGATTTAGAAAGTTTAGGGTTGAAGTAGATTTTCTTATAAGGACATCCTGCAATACAGTATCTGTATCCTTGGCATCTGTCAAGGTCAACAAGAACTATACCGTCTTGCTCCCTTTTGAAGATAGCTTCCCTTGGGCAAGCAGCAAGACATCCTGGGTTAGAACAGTGGTTACATATTCTTGGAATATAAAAGTAGTAAGAGTTAGGCCAGTCACCTATACCAACATCCTCATCCCAGTTTGGACCCCATTTAGGGTCTTCGTCTGGGGAAAGAACAAATTCATCTGCTGGAGTGTTAAATATTTCATCATGGTTATAGTCCCATGGCACTCCATAGTCAACCATATCTGGAATAATTCCGTCTCTCAGGTTCCCATTTTCATCAAATCCACCACCGGCTTCCATCCAGTTCCTTGGATAACCTGCACCCGGGTGGGTTTCTACGTTGTTCCAATACATATATTCTCTACCGTTTCTGTTTGTCCACTGGGTTTTACATGCAACTGTACAGGTTTGGCAACCAATACATTTATTTAAGTCCATTACCATTGCTAATTGTCTTTTAGCCATTATTAAACCTCCTTATTAAGCTTTCTCAATATCTACTGTTGTTTCGTATGCATGCTGGTTACCATCCCAGTTTCCACCAAACATAAGGTGTCCCCAGCCATCTGAAAGCTCAAGTAAGTTCAACGGAGATGCGTTAACAGCGTTATGTGATTTGTTTCCTTTGAAGAAGAACGGTTCCCATCCGTGTTCAAGTATAATTGCATCTTTTGGACATGATGGATAAACCTTAGCCATTGCGTAGAATTCACCGAGATCGTTAAATACTCTTATTTCATCTCCGTCTTTTATTCCTTTTTTCTTAGCGATTTCCGGATTAATCATTACGTATGGAACACCCCTTTGTAATCTTTGGAGAAGTGTTGATTCTTTATATGTTGAGTGGATAGACCATCTTGCGTGAGGTGTCATCATAACAAATGGGAATCTCTTAGGTCTGATTGGTTCTTTTGCTGTTGGAACGTTAGCACCAAACTCAATCCACCTGTCATGGTCAACGTAGTATGTAAGTCTTCCTGAAAGTGTTTCAAATCTTTCAAATAAATAAAGATTATTTTCAAATGAGTTATAAGGTTTGTCAGGATAAAGTGGGGATGATTTTCCTGCTTTCTCGTTAAGAACTATGAAACCACCTCTTTTTCTAACTGTTTCAATATCGTTAGGTTGGAATTGGTCAACACTTTCAAGTGCAAGCTCAACTGCATCTCTGTCATTTCTGAGTTTTCCGCCGTATGTATATTCTTCAACAACTTTATCAAGGTCTCTGTATCCTGTTTTAGAGTGGGTTGGGTCAGGTATCTTGATATACTTTTTGTCTCCGGTTTCTTTGTATTTCTTCATAGCAAGTTCTTGTAGTTTTTCAACAATCAGTGTGCAGATTTCCCACTCAGATTTTGATTCGCCAACAGGTTTAAGATTTTGAGGTGGTTGTGCCATATTAGCGTATCTATGGTATCCAGGGTTTGTTCTTATATCCCATACTTCATACATAGATTTAGCTGGGAGAATTATATCTGCATATTGAGCAGTAGAGTTCATTCTCCAGTCAACATAAGCGAAGAATTTAGCTTTTTTGAGGAATGCTTCTCTGTATGTGGCACCTTTACTTCTTCTGAATCTTGAGTCACCGAAAATCAGGAATGTTTCTACAGTGTCCCAGTAAGGTTTACCATCTTTATTGTGGAAGTTTTCTTTCCATTTTTCGTCGTTTCCAAAGTTTGCAAGGTCTTCTTTGATTTTCTTAAGGTATTCCTCTTTAGAAAGACCTGTTGCTCTTTTTACATCTTCATCATCATAAAGTTTTTCAATATCTTTAAGCATATTTCCTAAAATGAATTCTTGGACAAAACCGGAAGCAAATCTCTGTTTGTATTTTCCAGAGAATCCGGAAAGTTTGCTCATTCCAGAAATTGACCATTCATTTTCTGAGTTAAATCCACCGTAAGGTCCGAGTCTTCCAACGAGTCCCGGTATTGATGCTATAGCTCTTTGTGTTAATAATCCATTGAAATATTTTCCAATTGTGAATCCCATAGAAATCATTACAACTTTTGGAAGAGCTATATCTTTAGCAAGTTCTTCAACTATTGTTGGGTGAACCCCTGTTAGTTTCCATGTTTTTTTAGCATCAAATTTAGCAGCTTCTTGTTTTACAAGCTCAAATACTGTTGTGACTTTTACTTTTTTACCGTCTTTGAGTGTTACTTCCCAAGAACCTTCAAGTGCAGGGTCAATATCCCAACCTACATCTTTAAGTTTGAGTGTTTTTACAGGAGCACCTTCAGTTCCAGGCATTGCTGTAAGTTTATTTGTTTTTGTATTCCATGCGAAGAATGCTTTTTCTGGTTCCCACTCTTTTCCTTCACCTTTTTCTTCAAAGAGTTTGTAAAGGTCTTTGTCAAACTCCGGTGTTTTTTCAGGGTCAATATCAGAAAGTCTGAGAAGTTTTTTGTTGTCAAGTCTTACCAGGAATGGAAGGTCTGTAAAGTGTTTTACAAATTTAGGTTTATATAATTTTTTCTTGATTATCTCATTAATAATTGCCATTGCTAAGAAACCGTCATATCCGGCTCTTACAGGCACCCATAAGTCTGCGTGGACACAAGATGCGTTGAAGTCCGGAGTAATAACTATATTTTTAGCACCGTTGTATCTACCTTCCCAGAGGAAGTGGGCATCCGGAATTCTTGTTTTGTTAGGGTCTTGTCCCCACCAGATATTTACATCTGTTGTGTAAAAGAAATCATAGGAACAACCAACGTTTCCCTCTCCGTAAACCACTGTAACACCTGGGAACATATCACCAACATAAGAAGCTATGTAGTTTCTTACAGCTCCAAGGAGTGTTCCAAGTCTTTTTCCTGCAGCCCCTCTACCTTCTGTGAGCATTCCGGCACCAACGTGGATAAAGAGGCCTTCAGGACCTTTTGTGAGCATTGTTTCATATATGTTTTTAGCTACTTCTGTGATAGCCTCGTCCCAGGAGATTCTTTTCCATTTTCCCTCTCCTCTTTTTCCCACTCTTTTGAGAGGATAAAGGATTCTATCTTTTTCATAAGTTACATGTGAATGTTGAACCCCTTTGTTACATCCCCTTGGGTTAAAGTCTGGAATTTTAGGGTTAATAGGTGTGTAGTTTGCTACCTGGTTTTCCCTTGTGATTATTCCGTTATTTACCCATACATCCCATGCACAGTTACCCTGACAGTTTACACAGTGATAAGCGGTTCCGTGATCCTCTTTGCTACCGTAAGTAAATGCGAATTCTTTTCTATACATTGTTTCAGTATAGCTGGTGTTCGGATACGAGCTTCTTGGGTCTTCTACTATTGTCGCCTGGTCTTTTGCAAAAGCAGCATTTCCACCTAAAGCTATTCCTGCGCTTGATGCTGTTAAGGCTTTAAGGAAATCTCTCCTTGACAGTGCCATATATCTTACCTCCTTTTATTGTCTTGGTTTATAGACAACCACCGCCTCCACCAGCGGATGGTGGTGTATATTCATCTTCATCTTCTGGATAACCGGCTTCGTCCCAAGCAACTATGCCACCTTTAAGATTTCTGACAAATTTGAAGAATTTTTTACATTTTTCAAATACTTTTGGGTCTCCGTTTTTAGATACTATTACTGTAGGAACATAAGGGCTTATTTGTGGACGTGCGTCTTTTGGAGTTTTGCTAAGGTCACAATCTGGCATTGGGATAGCACCTGGAATATGAACCAGTGTGTAGAAATCAGTATCTTCTGCTTCATCTTCTTCTTCTTCAGATGGTTTATAAGGTCTTACATCTATAATTTGAAGATTAATTTTTGGATTTGACATTTTGTCTGCCAGTTCATCAACGGTCATAGGCAGATTGTTTCTCAACTCTACTTCTTTTTTACCAAAGGCAAGGAGAACCCCTGATAGAACTATTATTACTGCGATATAAATGGCTCTTTCAATTTTAGGACTCATTATTCTCCTCCTTCTGAAGAAGCCTGAACTTGTTGTGCTTGTTGTTCAAGTTTTGAAATATCGGCTTTAACACCTATTATTCCGATTATAAGGACTAAAATTCCTATCCAGAATAAAATTCTTTCTGTCATACTCATGATAATCCACCTCTTATATTAGTCGTAAACAGCATCTGATTCTTTTTTGGCTTGAATAAATTTGCTCCATCTACCAAAGTAGATTAAGTTTGCTGTTAAAACTCCTACCACAAAATAAGTTGCAGATTGTGCCATTGAGCCTACAGAAAGTGTTGGATAAGCTGATAAGAAAGCTCCTGTTGTGCATCCACCACCTATCATTGCACCAAGAGCAAGGAAAACACCTGCAAAGAACACGAGTATAAGTCTTACCCATGGGAATGGTGCAACACCTTTTGCAAATGCTGGTGGAACCACATCAAATTTGAATGTTCCTGAAATTATTGCAGAGAGAAAAGCACCAGGTAAAACTCCCATAATTAATCCTGCGTGCCAGATTATTTTAGGACTTATTTTTGGCACTACAGCAAGAGGATGTCCTATCAGATGTGCTACCCATCCTACAAAAGCAAGTGCACCACCTGAGAAACCTAAGTATTCACCCTGTGCGGTAGCCCAGGCTATTATTAAACCTGCTAATATACCTGATATAGCCCAGTGCCACTCACCTTTAATGATTTTAGCAGCAAGTGATTCACCTTGAGGCTGGTCATAGCCTATTTTCTTAGCAGGATCAACCCAATCTGCAATTAATGCGAATATTATGAATAATACACCCCAAGCTACAGCAAGAGGTCCATAAGGTATACCCAATACACCATATAGAGTGATTTTTTCTTTCATTCCTAAGATGCCAACATCAACAAGCCATGGTTTTATCATTGAATAAATTACTATTCCTATTATTAGCCCGATAACACCGGCTATAGAAACAAATTTTCCTGCACCAACTCTGGCAACACATGTTCCTGGACAAAAACCTGCTGAAGCCATTGCAATACCAAACAGGAATCCTCCTACAAGATGAGCAATTCCCATATACGGCATAATTCTTGGCAGGAGATTTGTTTGTTCGGCTATACCAAATATATCAGCAAGTCCGTATATTATGGATGCAGTTGCAATACCCATAAAAGCAAATTTCATAATTTTCAGGTCTCTGAGTAAAAGCATTCCTTCAACTCTGGAATATCTGATGGCACCAACTTTGTGAAGAACAATTCCAAAGAGTGCACCTGTTAAAAGTCCCATTAGCAGATGGTTTATATGTTCCATCGCAAAAACCTCCTTTTATGTAAAAGGGGGACACAAAGTCCCCAGATTTAGAATTATCTTCTTCCCATTTTTGTTTCTACTGGAACGTTTGGATCGTTACCCCATTCATCCCAAGAACCTACGTAAACTTTAACTTTCTTAAATCCAAGGATTTTGAGTGCTGTAAATACGAAAGAACCTCTACCTAAACCAACGTGACAGTATGTAATAACTGTTTTGTCAGGAGTTAAACCTTTTTTCTCAAGTTTTTTGAGAACTTTTTTGAGTTTTTTAAGTGGTTTGAAAAGATGTTTGTTTGGTTTTCCTTTTGGGTTTCCTGCATATTTTTTCCACTCAGAGAATACAGCTCCTGGTATGTGTCCACCTCTTTTAACCTTTTCATGTTTTCCTGGTTCAGCTAAAGCTTCAAGAAGTTTTTTACCTGTGTATTCTTGAATTCTTCTTGCGTCAAGGATAAAATAGTGGTCTGGATCTTTAATTGCTTTGAGAACCTCTTCTTTTGTAGCTATGATTTCTTTTCTAATATGAGGTGTGAATTTCTTAGGTGGAGGTTTTTTAGCTGGACCTGTTTCAACAGGGTATCCTTTAGCTTTCCATGTGGCAAAACCACCATCCATCATTTGAACATTGTCAACACCGTACAGATAGAGGAAAAACCATACACCTGAAGCGTTTGGACCTCTACCATCGTCATAAGCTATAACATGTGTATTGTTGTCAATTCCGAGTTCTTCTCCAATGAATTTTGCAGCTCTGTCAGGACACATTGGAAGTCCACATTTTTTGATATCGTTGAGAAGGTGAAGGTCGTGTGCAAAAGCGTTTACTGAACCTGGGATATGTCCTTCTTTGAATTTTTTAGGACTGTCACCATCAACAAATCTTACATTAGGTTTTCCAAGAAGTTTGTGAGCTCCATCAACATCAATGATGAACTTCTTAACAAACTCTTCGCCTGTTGGAACTTCAGCGAAAGATGGTGCTGCGAATGCAGCCATTCCTGCAATAGTGAGTATTGCCTTGTTTACTTTTCTCATTTAACTACCTCCTGAAAGGAAATTTCTAATTCACATATTCATAGATTTCTTGACCTAAGTCAATAATATACTCAAAGTATATGGGGTTAACAACAGCTAACCATTGAAATTTCTTATTTTTCTGGAAATTAATAACTTGATTACCTTGATTCCTAAGGCCTTAGAAAATAATAATTTTTAAGCTGATATGATTTTTAATAGGGTGTTGTATTTAAAAAGTAAATATAGGTATTTGTATGTTAAAAAATTTTAACAAAAGGCAGGTAAACTAATGAAAAAAGAGTTTTATCTATCTTTTATCCCTCCCTCAAAAGCAAATAGGGTGAAGATAAACCTCAGAGCTTACTCAAAAAGTGGAAAAAGATATATAGTTCCTAAAGATGTTTCTCTGAAAATAAATAAAGCTATATGGGAACTTCAAAATCAACATGACGGAGAAACTTTTTCAAAGCCGGTTGAGGTGGACATTCTTTTTATTCTGCCTAATAAAAGAAGAAGGGATTTAGATAATATTATGAAAACCCTTGGAGATTGTCTGGTTTATGCAGGAATTATCAAAGACGATAATTTAATCTATAGACAGGTTCTTGAAAAAATTGTGGTGAAAGGTGAAGAAGGTGTTATTATTAAAATAAAGGAGCATAAAGAAAAATCTACGCAGACAAAGGTTCTGGAAAAATTAAAAAAGTATAAAGAGAGTGTTGATGGAATTTAAACTCACGCCTGAAACATATGAACTGTTATTCAAAATAATTTTTTCAATGGCTGCAGGCCTTCTTATAGGACTAGAAAGGGAGCATAGAACAAAATCTGAGATATTTGCAGGAATCAGAACATTTCCTCTTATTTCCCTTCTGGGAATGTTATCAGGATTGATTTTTGATAAATATTGGAATGGAGTTCTTTATTTTACTTTTGGTGCGATTGTTATTCTTGCAGTTATTAATTACTATATGGAATATAAAAAAGATATAGGTTCAACCACAGAGATAGCAACTTTCATTGCCTTTGTAATAGGACTACTTATCTATTATGAATACTACTATATAGCCGCTTTTCTTTCTGTAGCTACTACCGGTTTACTTGCCCTTAAAAGAACCCTTGAAGGATTTGCAAAGAATATTTCAGAAGAAGATATTTTTGCCATAATAAAGTTTGTCTTAGTGACTGTTATTATTTTTCCTCTTTTACCAGATAAAAATTATGGTCCTTTTGATGCAATTAATCCCAAAAATATATGGGAAATGGTTGTTCTTGTATCTGTAATTGATTTTATTGCATATATAATCCTGAGATGGAAAGGAACTAAAACATTATGGATTACAGGTGTTATTGGTGGCATGATTTCTTCTACTGCTGTTTCTTATGAACTTGCAAAATTATCCAAAAGATATTCTGCAGTTATATATTCTGCATTTTTTGGGATTGTTCTGGCCTGGTTAATAATGAATTTTAGAGTTTTAGTGCTTGCAGGTATAGTAAATTTTAGAATTTCTCTTATTTTGTCTTTGCCGCTAATTCTTCTTTCAATTATTTATATATTGATTCTTGGGTTTATTTTCTTTAGAAAAAAAGAGGAAATTAAAAAAACATCAGAGCAAGAAATACAGTTTAGTAATCCATTTCAAATAACATCTGCATTACAATTTGGATTGATTTATGGAGTTATTTTGTTTTTAACAAAGGCTTTAAATTACTACATGGGAACGAAAGGTGTTTTTATAGCAAGCTTTTTGTCTGGGGTAATAGATGTTGATGCTATAACACTTTCTTTATCAAATATGGCAAAACAGGGAAATATTGAAAGTATAATTGCTGCTAAAAGTATAATGCTGGCTGTAGTTTCAAATAGTATTTTTAAGTATCTGTATATATTCCTTTTTGGAGACAAAAATTTGGTAAAAGAGATGGCACTTATTACTATTATTACAATTGTTCTTGGAGTTGCATATTTACTTATTTAATAAATCTTTAAACTGCTGTGCATTTTCTGGAGCATATCCATAGTAATCATTATTAAAATAAACAAAAAGTTTGTCTGGTGGATTGGTTTTTATTTTTTTAACCCATTCTGCAAGTTCTTCTACTGAATACTTGTATTTATACCAGTCTGTTTTTCCGTGAAATCTTATATATGCTATGTTTGTATTTTTAACAAAAATTTCAGGGAGTTTAGGGGCACTTACACTGCAAAAAACAATATTATTTTTACCTAAGATTTTAAAAACCTCTTCATTCCACCACGATTTGTGTCTAAACTCAAATACATTTGTAAATTCAGGATTTACAACATCCAATACTCTGTTTAAATTTTCTTCAAAATATTTAAAACTTGGTGGCATCTGGAACAAGACAGCACCTAATTTTTCTCCTAATGCTTCTGATACAATTGAATAAAATTCTTTCATCTCTTGTTTTATATCTTTTAATCTTTTTATATGGGTAATATGCTTATTTACCTTTACTGAGAAAACAAAATTTTCAGGTGAAATTTTGTGCCATTTTTTTAAGCTACTTTTTTTAGGAAAGTTATAAAATGTGGAATTTATCTCTACTGTATTAAATTTTGAAGCGTAGAACTCAAACCATTGGGAAGGTTTAAGTTCTTGTGGATAAAATCTTCCTTTCCAGCCCCAATAAAAAAAGCCTGAAGTTCCAATAAATGTATACATATATCTTAATATAAGGTTGTCATTATCCGATTCAATTATTAATAATTATTTATAAATAATATTAACACATCAGGAGCAGGCCAATGTTATCAGGATTTTTTAAGGATTCTAAAAATAATAATAATTCCCAAGAAATTAGAACTTCATTTGAAACTACAGATATCAACTGTAATGATACTTCAGATGAAAAAATAATGCTTTTTGAAAGTTTCCTGAAAAGTTTTAATAATGGTTTGCTAATTTTAGATAAGAATAAACAGATAGTTGAGATTAATTCTAAAGCAGAAAAAATACTTAAAAATCTAGGGATATCTACTGCCGAAATAGACAGATTAGATATTTATATAGATGAAAATAATACTATTAATGTAAACGGAGTAATATATCAGGTAGAAAAACGTTCCTTTCCGGAAGGAAATTTTATTGTTTTCAGAGATATAACTTCTTTGAAAAGATTGTTAGATGATGTTGTATGCGTGCTTGCAGATAACGCAGCAATGTCTGTATATAACATGAGTAAATCAAAGCTCCTAACCAATATTTTGAATGTTTATATGGAAAGGAAACTAAAGGATATACTTAATCAATTGTTGATGAAAAGTGATGATTTAGAAGAACTTAATAGTTTTATTGCTACAGTTAAAGAAGAAGTAGAAAAAAGTCATAAGGTTTTAGATATTATTGAGAATATATCAAATCAAACTAATCTTTTATCTCTTAATGCTGCTATTGAAGCTGCAAGGGCAGGTGAAGCTGGAAAAGGTTTTTCTGTTGTTGCCGAAGAAATAAGAAGTCTTGCTTCTAAAACCTCACGTAATACAGAGGAAATTCGTAAACTAATTGATGAAATTGTAAAAACTGTTGATAAAACCCTTGAGATTTCTAATATAACTTCTTCAGGGATCAAAGATATTGTTAATGCTTTTAAGTTTGAATTTGAAATTCTATACAATTCAATAAAAAATCTAAATCAGTTTATTACAGATACCTTTGATGAGCAGTTACAATCTTGGGATAATGTTATGAAATCACAGGAAATTCTCCCAGATAAAAGATTTAGAATGTTTTTAAGTCTTTTACAGAAAATAATAGACCATTCTATTTATATGGGTAATATATCTTCTGTTATTACTGAGGAAAAACCGTGGGAACCTCCGGGGTATACTGAATGTGCTTTCGGAAGATGGTTTTATTCTGTAGGTAAAGAAGAAATTAAATCTTTAGGAGGTGGCAGTCTTGATTTGCTGATTAAAATTGAAAATCCCCATAAAAAGTTCCATGAACTTGGAGAAGAAGTAATAAAACATTTTAAGGCGGGAAATCTTGATAAAATGAAGGAAATCGGAGTTAAGATGGTTCACCAATCAAATGAATTAATTGCTGCCTTGAGAAAACTTGCTGATAATGTAAAGACCTGTAATGTTTAAAGGAATAGATTTGTAGGTATATTTTTTATACATTCTGCCACAGGATTATTGGAATTTTTACATTTTGCAATAACAGGGATACCAGTCATTTCTTCTATAATATAGGAATTATAAAGTTCATTTTTATCTTCAGAAAACCCGTTCATAACTATACCTATTATGTCTGCATTTATGCTATTTAAAACATCAATTGTTAGGGTTGTATGGTTTATTGTTCCAAGAGAAGCTCTGGAAACTACCAGAACAGGCATTTTTGTTTCATAAACAAAATCCAGATATGTAAATATCTCTTCATCTCTGCGGGTTATTGGGACTTTGATACCTCCTGCACCTTCAACAATCAGATAGTCATATTTTGAGATTAATTTATCTAAATGGCTAAAGATATTTTCCAGATTTATTTGAACACCCTCAATCTCTTCTGCTACAAGGGGGGCAACAGGGGTTTTAAATTTATATAAAACAATTTCATCTACAGGCTGACCTGTTATTTGAGCAAGTGTTGAGGCATCTAAACAATCTGGTGAACATCCAGTTTCAACAGGCTTAAAATAGCCTACTTTATGGCCTTTTTCTTTCAATAAATAAGCAAGGGCAGCAGACACAGTAGTTTTACCAACCCCTGTATCTGTTGCAGTTATAAAAATAGACTTTCCCATTAGAGTTTTTCAATACTTTCTATTGTCTGGATGTTTATTAGTTTCGCAGGTTTTACAATTCTCCTTATAAGCCCTGTTAAAACCTTTTTAGGACCTATTTCTATAAAAGTATCCACTCCATTATTTGCCATAAATTCAACAGATTGAACCCATTTAACAGGTGAATAAAAATGCTGGCTCAGTTCTTTTCTTATTTCTTCTGCAGATTGTATCGGAGTTGCTGTTATATTTGATACAACAGGTATTTGTGCATCTTTTATTGGAATCTCATTAAGATATTTTTCAAATTCCTTAGCTTTATCCCTGAGCAGTGAAGAGTGTGCCGGAACTGATACTGCAAGAGGAACTACTTTTTTGGCTCCTTTTTCTTTCAGAACTTCCATTGCTTTTTCTACTGCTTCTTTTTCACCTGAGATAACTGTTTGTTCATAAGAGTTGTAATTGGCAATTTCAACTATTCCTGAGATTTCTTTTAGTGTTTTTTCTATCTCTTCAGCAGGAAGACCTATGATTGCTGCCATTCCTCCAACACCTTCAGGAACGGCTTCCTGCATTAGTTTCCCTCTAATGTTTGTTATCCAGACTGCATCAAGAATATCAAGGGAATTTGCTGCAACAAGGGCAGAAAATTCTCCAAGTGAATGGCCTGCAACAAATTTAGGGACGATGTCAGGTTTTTTCTGTTTTAACACATATAAAAGTGCGTAAGATGTTAAAACAAGTGCCGGCTGTGTGTATTCTGTGAGATTTAGTTTTTGCTCATCTTCAAATATTATTTTTTTAAGGTCAAATCCAAGTCTTTCATTAGCTTTTTCGTAAAGCTCTTGTATCTCCGGATAAGCTTCATATGCATCTTTACCCATTCCTATTTCTTGTGAACCCTGTCCTGGAAAAACAAATGCTACTGCCATTTTACTCTCCTGAGATTTTTTGTGAATATTTTACCAGAGAGGTGGCGGGAAAATCCCGCCTGACTGATTATTTTTTGTAGAGTTCAATAAGGTCTGCAATATCTGTGTCTAATACATAAACATTTTGATATCCAAGGGCTTCAAGATATCCCATTACCCTGTTTGCAAATTTTACCAGTTTGCAGCCAACAATAATTGGTGTTGTTTTGTCCTGTGGAATTCTTCCATCTTCATACTGCTGAACAAACTCAATAACAGGAACATAATAAGCATTTGGAACATTTGCTTCTTCTGCATTTTCTCCTTCAACTTTAGCAGGAGGTCTTACATCAAGAACAACTGCTCCGGTTTCTTCAATAAGCTCCCTTGCTTTGTGAATATCCACCATTCCAAGATTTGGTTTTTCTTTGTCTGCTTCAATAGCCTGTCTGATATTAACCAGAACATCTACTTCTGACATTTCCTTACCTCCTTTTATCTGAATATTTTATTTATTTCGCAGTTTTCCTGGGATAGAGCCTCCCTGATTTCTTTTTTGATTTCTTCCATCTGCAATTCATATCCATATCTGCAACTTCTTACACAGCTTAGACGCATCTTTTCATTTTTAAAAAGGGTGTCTATGATTTCGTTGTATGCTTTTTTATTCCCAAGCTTTTCTTTTGCGTATTCAGCTGCAACGTCAGGGGCAAATACACAGTTTTCATATCCTTCTTTTCTATCCTTTATTACTTCTCCAATCTGTCCACAGTATAAATGTAAGACACCTAAAATATTTAATATACTACATTTATCTTTATGCGAGGGCTCGGCAATAGAAAAATTAAATAACATGAAAAATAAAAACAAAGAAATAATTTTTCTCATAATTTTCTCCTTGTTTTTACTGTTTGCCAAATTGTAGCACATTACTTATTATTAATTTTTAAATTTATTGTTAAATATAGATGGAGGGGCTATGAAAAAAATACTTTTAGATGAACATGAAATCCCAACTCACTGGTATAATGTTCTCCCCGATTTACCTTCACCTTTGGAACCACCTTTAGATCCTCAAACAAAAGAACCAATGAATCCGGAAAAATTGAAAGCCTTATTCCCTGAGGCTTTGATAGAACAAGAAATGTCCACAGAAAGATGGATAGAAATTCCTCCGGAGGTGAGGGAAGTTTATGCAATCTGGCGTCCAACACCTTTAATCAGGGCTACTAATCTTGAGGAATATCTGGATACTCCTGCCAAGATATTTTATAAATACGAGGGGATAGCACCTCCTGGCAGCCATAAACCAAATACCGCTGTAGCACAGGCCTATTACAATGCAAAGGAAGGAATTAAAAAGCTGACAACAGAAACAGGTGCTGGTCAGTGGGGTAGCTCTCTGGCATTTGCAGGTCAATATTTTGGTGTTCAGGTTAAAGTCTATATGGTTAAGGTCAGTTATCAACAAAAACCTTATAGAAGGATTCTTATGGAAACATGGGGAGCAGAAGTTGTTCCAAGCCCCAGCCCATATACAAAATCAGGTAAAAAAATACTTGAAGAAGACCCTGATAATCCCGGTAGCCTTGGGATAGCAATTAGTGAAGCTGTTGAAGAGGCTCTGGAAAATGAAGATACCCATTATGCTCTGGGAAGTGTTTTGAACCACGTTCTATTACACCAAACAGTTATTGGCCTTGAGGCTAAAAAACAACTTGCAAAAGTAAAACATTATCCTGATATAGTTATAGGTTCTGTAGGTGGTGGAAGTAATTTTGGTGGTCTTGCTTTACCATTTATGATTGAAAGATTTTCCGGGGAAAGCTGCACAAGATTTATAGCTGTTGAACCTGCTTCCTGTCCGACATTAACACAGGGTAAATATGAGTATGATTTTGGAGATACAGTAGGATTTACTCCTCTTATGAAAATGCATACTCTTGGACATGATTTTGTTCCACCATCAATACATGCAGGTGGACTTAGATATCACGGAATGGCACCTATAATATCAAAGTTATATGATGAGAGATTAATTGAAGCAGTTGCTGTTCCTCAAACAGAGATATTCAAAGCTGCTATAACATTTGCCAGAACAGAAGGTATAGTTCCTGCTCCTGAAAGTGCCCACGCAGTAAAAGTCGCAATAGATGAAGCCTTAAAATGTAGAGAAACAGGAGAACCAAAAGTAATATTGTTTAACCTCAGTGGACATGGATTGTTAGATTTATCTGCATATCAGCAATTTTTGGAAGGAAAATTAAAGGATTAAACCTTCAGATATTCTAAGAAAAATGTAGCTATCCCAAGATAAATAAGTATCCCGAATATATCGTTAAGTGTTAAAGTAATAGGACCCGTAGCTACAGTCGGGTCTTTATTTAGTTTAAGGGATATGTAGGGAAGTATCCCTCCGACAAATGCGGCAATAACAATATTGAAAAACAAGGCTATTCCAACAACGATACCGATTACATGTGCACTTATCCAAATACTTGCTATAACTCCAACTATAAGAGCAACAACAAAAGCTATAATAACAGCAACTTTGACTTCTCTTAAAAGAAAATGTAAAAAATCTTTGAAATATTCTGTTATTTTACCTGTGGCAAGTCCCCGTGCTGTGATAATTGCAGATTGGGAGCTGATCATTCCACTTATTGCAGCAACAAGGGGTAAAAAGAATATGATTGGTAAAAACTGTTTTATCGTAAAATCAAAAGCACTGATAATAAATGCAGAAACAAGCTCACCGAATACAACGACCAGAAGCCACGGAAGACGAAGTTTTGCTGTTTTTAATATCTGATTGGTATAGAAAAGCTCTTCTTCCTGAGCCCCTGCCATTTTAAAGAAATCTTCTGTTGTTTTTTCTGTTATGGCATCAAGAATATCATCTATATAAATAACTCCTATTAGCTCATTTTCATCATTAACAACCGGAATTATTAACAGGTCATATCTCTGGAATATATCAATCGCTTCAGATTTGGTTGCATTTTCTTTTATAGATATAACATCTGTGGTCATAATGTCTTTAATCTGGGCATTAGGAGGAGCAGTTAAAATTTCTTTTATTGAAGCTACACCAATAAGCCTGTCTTTTTTATCGACTACATATATATAAATAACTTCAACATCTTCTGGAGCACTTCTAATAACATTTAAAACTTCTTCAATGGTTTTTTCCTCTTCAACAGCAATATATTCTTCACTTATTAGTGGAGCTATGCTATCTTCGCCATAAGATATGAATTTTTCCAGTTCTTCTCTTTCTTCTGCAGCAAGTTTTTGGAGTAATGCATTTTGAAGGTCAACAGGGAGCTTATCTATAATTTTTGCAATTTCCCCTGTGGAGAAGGTGATTAGAATTCTAACTGCTTCTTTTGTAGGTAAGGCTCTCAATATTTCAAGCTGAATATCTTCATCAAGGTCGTAAAGCAGGTCAGAAGCTTTTTCTATATCAACATTCATAAGTATTTGAAATATTTTTACCCTTTCCTGATGGGAAAGATAACGGAATATAGCAACAAGGTCACCTTTGTGAGTTTTTTGCAATATACGTTCTAATGCTTTGTAATTTCCCTTATATAAAAGCCTCTTAAAAGTTTCTTTTAAAACATTTAGTGTTGGTGTTAGCATACATCACCTTAGGAAATATACTGGTATCCAAGCATTTTAAGAAGTCTTATATCTTCCTTCCATCTTGGTTTTACCTTTACCCATAAATTGAGATGAACTTTTTTACCAAGTAATGCTTCAAGCTCCTGTCTTGCCTGCTGTCCTATTTTCTTAAGCATCTGTCCTTTTTTACCTATGATAATTCCTTTGTGATTTTCTTTTTCCACATATATGGTGGCATTTATTACAACTAAGTTTCCTTTTTCTTCAATACTTTCTACCTCAACAGCAGCAGAGTAGGGAAGCTCTTGTCTTGTGTTGTGGAATATTTTTTCTCTGATAATTTCAGCTATATAAAATCTCAGTGGTAAGTCTGTAATCTGGTCTTCTGGAAATAATGGTGGAGACTCAGGGAGATATTTTTTCAGAGTTTCAACAAATCTATCCAGATTTTCTCCCTTTATTGCAGACATTGGGATGATTTCTACAAAATCATGTTTTTGGCTGCTTTCTTCTATTAATGGAAGGAGGAGTCTTTTGTCCTGCATTTTGTCTATTTTGTTTATTACTAAAATTGTTGGCTTATTTAATTTTTTGATGTAGTTGTTCAGTATAAGTTCATCCTCTTTAGTCCAACCTTTGTCTGCTTCTATTATCATCACAAGGATATCGGCTTCCTCCATGCTGCCAACAGCAGATTCCATAACCACTTTTGTAAGCAGGTCTTTCCCTTTCTGGACACCTGGTGTATCCAAGAAAATAATCTGGGCATCTTTATCATGTTTCACTCCCAGTATCCTCATTCTTGTTGTCTGGGGCTTTGGGCTGACAATAGATAGTTTTGTTCCCAGTATATTGTTCATAATTGTTGATTTTCCAACATTTGGTCTTCCTATTAAAGCCACAAATCCAGCCTTAAAATTTTTGTTTTCTTCCATGATTTTCCCTTTTGAATATTATTTTTTTTATATTTTCTGACAGTATTGGTTTTTTTGCAATTAATAATAAACTTCTTTTAGGAATAATCCTTCGGGTGGGGCTATATATATCCCTCTATTCGGGTCAGTTGCATCAAGTATTTCTTTTAGTTCATCTATAGATAAAGAACCTGTTCCCACCCGAACAATATGTCCCACAATTTTTCTGACCATATATCTTAAAAAATGTGAAGCTGTAATATGGACTTCAATAATTGTTCCGTCATATTTTAAAAATAACTCTCTTATATCTATCTCTTCCCGCAGGTAATCTCCTTTTTTGGCAAGACTTTTTAAGTTTTTGTATTTTGATATCAGTGATAGAGCTTCCTGCATTTTGAGAATATTAAGTCTTTTTGAAATATACCAGCCAAATCCATATAAAAATGGGTCTGGTTTGGTGTAGATACGGTAAAAATATGTCTTTCCTTTTGCACTAAATCTAGCATTAAAAGATAGGGGAACTTCTTCACAAGAAACTATTCCTATATCCCGTGGCAAAGTGGCATTTAGATACTTGTATATCTCCTTTGGTTCTCTGTAAGAAACTGTTTTGAAATTTGCAACCTGGCCAAGAGCATGAACTCCTGCATCTGTTCTGCCTGAAGCAATAAGTGTGATTTTTTCTTTAAACAGCTGGCGTAGATTGTCCTCTATAACCTGCTGCACTGTAATATGATTAGGTTGTCTTTGCCAGCCGTGGTATTTTGTTCCGATATATCGGATTGTAAGTTTGTAGTTATGCTTTTTCTTATCTGACACTGCTCAGTAGCTCCTGTGCCAGTTGAAGACTTTTTGTATCTTTTTTGCCGCTGAGCATTCTTGCTATTTCCTCAATTCTTTCTTTCTGGTCAAGCTCTTTAATAGAAGCAACAGTATAATCTTCTTTGTGTAATTTTTCCACATAGAAATGTTTGTCTCCGTAAACTGCTATTTGAGGTAAGTGTGTTATCAGGATTACCTGATATTTTTCAGAAAGTTTCTTTAGTTTTTCTGCCATATAAAGTGCCGTTTTTCCGCCTATTCCTGTGTCTATCTCATCAAATATCATACAACTGACATCACTTCCGGCTATCAGCTTGATTGCAAGAGATAAACGGGAAATCTCACCACCTGAGGCAACCTCATCTATAGGTTCAGGCTGGAAACCTTTATTTGCAGAGAATTTAAATACAACATTGTCTTTACCATCTATATCAAGGGGTTTTTCTGTAATTTCAACTGTAAAAACAGCCTCTTTCATTGCAAGGTCTTTGAGGTGCTTTATTATTTCTTTGCTAAAGTTTTCAGCTGCGGATTTTCTTTTGTGTGATATCTCTTCTGCAAGGGATTTTACTTGCTGGAGTATTTTCTCCTTTTGGTTTTGAATTTGAGGTAGTTTAAATTCAAGGTTTTCTAACTGTTCAATTCTATTCTTAAATTCCTCTTTAAGTGCAATAAGACCTTGTTCGTCTGTGTTGTATTTGATTTCCAGTCTGTTTATCAGATTTAATCTATTTTCTATTTCCTCCAGCGATGACTGGTCATAATCAAGGTCTATTTTTGATAGAGAAAATCCTGCATCTTCTAAAATTGCCTTTGCTTCTTCTAAAGCATTTAAGGTATTTTGGATTTCTTTTGAAAATTCTGATACTTTTTGTAGTTCTTTTATGATTTCTGATAGTTTTTCTATTACGGAGTTTTCATCTTCAGCTAAATTCCAGCTGGCATTATAAACTGCTTCTTTTATTTTTAAAATATTTGATAAGTAGTTATATTTTTCCTCAAGTTGCTGTTTTTCTCCTTCTTTTAGGTCTGCTTCTTCCAGTTCTTGAAGCTGATATTTAAGTATGTCCAGTTCCCTTAAACGATTTGATTGTTGCTGGATAAGTTCCTGCTCTTCTTTCTCAAGGGATTTATACTCTTTGTAAAGTTTTCTATATTTTTCAAGTAAATCATCTATTTGGGCGTATTTGTCTAACATTTTTATATGTTCTTTACGGTTAAATAAAGCCTGTTGATGATGCTGGCCATGGATTGCGATAATACCTTCAGAGGCTTCTTTTAACGTGGATAGGGTTGCTCTTTTCCCATTTACGTAATAGTAGCTTTTGCCGTTTTTTACCTCACGGGCTAAAAAAAGTAGTCCATCTTCTGCATACTGATTATCAACATTTTCAAAGCTAAGCTCTACATAATCCCCTTCAGAATATTTGCCTTTTTTACCTAAGACGAAAGATATGGCATCAACAATCAGGGATTTACCTACCCCTGTTTCTCCTGTAAACACATTAAGGCCATCTGTAAGCTCAAGCTCTATATCCTTTATGTATAAAAACTTTCCGATTTTGATTTTTGACAGCATTTAGACCTCTACTTCCTGGATTTAACAATAAATTTTAAACTGTAAGGGGGTAATAAATAAATAGGATCTGGTTAAAAATTTTTTATAAGGTTAGAAATGATATTATCCTGCTTTTATTTATTTTTCTTTAAAATTTCTTTAACAAATTCTACAGGAAGTTCTAAAACTTCAGCTATTTTATTGGAATCCCAGCCAATTTTTTTATGTAAATTTAAAATATCTTCCTTTTTAGCTTCTAATTTGCCTTTCTCTACCCCATCCTTATAAAGTGGATGCTTTTCCATTGTCTCTTTATCTATGGTAAGTGGCATCTTATTCTCCTCCTTTCTTAACTCCTCCATTAATTTAGGTCTATATGATAATAAATTCAATAATTTCTTCAAATAGTCTCTCCTTTTTCTTTCCGGTAGTTTTGATAACTCTGTAAGTATCTCCCTAAAATATTTTGAAGGATTTTTGACATCACATAAAACTGCCAGTATTTTGTCTGTTAAATCCTCACTTTCCAAAAGTTCTTCACATTTTATCTCTTTTATATCTTTTAAAATATAGCTAAATTTTAGATTTTCCTTTTCAATTTTATTTTCCATTTTTAGAGGTTTTTCTCCCAGATATAAGACCATCTGAAGAATATCCTTTGATGGATATTTTGGGGAAATCAGCGTGTAATATTCCAGCATTCTAAAGGGCATATTTTTATCGTTTGTTGTCTGGAGTTCCAGATGAAAAATCTTTCCATCTTCCAATTCCACAAGGAAATCAACTCTTCTGTCTTTTACTTCCGGTAGAGATGTATCAAGTAGTTTTGTAGCAGATTTACCTGTTAATATCTGGATAAACTTTGGTGGTATCTCTTGAATTACATCCCTTAGAGTTATGTCTAATTTTGCCATCCTCCCCTTTTATTCCTCCCTAAATTTTTATTTGAAATGGTTTTGTATAGATTATAAGATATTTTTGATTTCCCTCAGGAGAGGTTAAATGAAAGAAATTAAGCTTACAATAGATGGACAGGAAATAGCTGTCCCCGAAGGAACAACAGTTTTAGAGGCGATAAAAAAATTAAATAAAGTGGTTCCAACCTTCTGTTATCATCCTAAGCTGCCTGTTTTCGGCGGTTGCCGTATGTGTCTTGTTTATGAAAAAAGATGGAGAACCAATATAATTGCCTGCGCAACTCCGGCACAAGAAGGAATGGAAATAGAAACAGAAAACAAACAAACATTTGAAGAAAGAAAATTTATTCTTGAGATGCTTTTTACCCGTCATCCATTAGACTGTCCTATCTGTGATAAAGCTGGTGAGTGTGATTTACAAAATTGGGGAACTTATTATGGGCCTCAGATAAATCCTTCCACAATAACTCCTTTTGAAAAAATTAGACCTGAGGAAGACTGGCAAAGTGATTATTTTGAGTTTGTTTCCAATAGATGTGTTTTATGCCTTAGATGTATAAGTGTTTGTAAAAATGTAGTTGGGGCTGATGCACTATTTCAGGAAGAAAGGGGATTTGAGATATTAATATCCCCTGACAAAAAACCTATGGATAGTGAAAGCTCCTGTGAAGCCTGTGGATTATGTGTTGATGTCTGCCCTGTTGGTGCAATCCTATTTAAACCATTTAAATTTAATGCAAGGGCATGGCTTCTTGATGAAACTGTCACCTACTGTGGAATGTGTTCAATGCAATGTCCTGTTGCAATAGACCATGACCAGCAGAAGATTTACAGAATTCGTTCAACAGCTGACCTTGAGATATGTGCAGGTGCGTATCTTGGATATGATATCCATTCCTCAAACAGACTAAAAGGTGCACTGATAAACGGCCAGCCTACAGATATAAACAAAGCCATAGAAAAAGTAGCACAGATAATAAATGAAGCACTCCAAGAAACAGCAATAATAGTTTCACCTTATATAGAAAATGAAGCACTGGATAAGATTAAAGAATTACAGGAAAAAACAGGAATGTATATAAGTTCAACAACTTCAATCACGCTTCTTCCAGTAATAAAAGGTTTTGTAGAAGAAAATGGCAGTTATACACTTCCGGACAAAAATGATATTTTAGAAGCAGAAAGAATAATAATTGTTGGAAACGATGTTGCAGACATAAACCCTGTAATCAGTTATTTCTTCCACAAAAACTACCTTGAAGGATTTGAGATAGGAAAAGACAAAGAGATAATTTTTGTCGGTGAAAAACTTGGGCATCTAAAAAAATATAACCCTAAACATATTCAGACAGATGATTTATTCCAAATTAAAAATATAAACTTAGATGAAAATACCGTTGTTGTCTACTCAACCACAGCATTAAAAGGTAAAACTGCTTATGAATTTGGAAAACTCCTTGGACAGCTTCATAAAGAAACAAAGGCAAAAGTCCTGATACTTCCTCAAGAAACAAATGCCTACGGAGTAATAAATAAACTTGACCTTGATTATCTACCTGATATTCTCCAAAAAATTAAAAAAGGAAAAATCAAAAATCTAATACTATACGGAGAAGATATAGTAGACCATATATCAGATGAAGAATTACAGGAAGTTTATACACAATTGGAAAACAGCATTGTAATAACACCTTTCTCAGACGGATTGGCATTGTCCTCAAATATAGCAATTGGTTCAGCCTTATGGATGGAAAAAGAACAAACAACAGAAGGATTTGGAGGTATAAGAAAAGGCAGAAAAGCATTTGAAAATATTTTTACGGAAGAATATATTACAGATAATATTTTACAAATAGTAAAAACTACTCCCGTATCTCTTAGAGAAAAAAGAAAAACAGAAATTGAATTTTATAATTACGAAGGATTTGATTATCCCCAGATAAATCTGTGGGATTTTGGATATTTAGGTAGAAGGTCTAAAAATCTGGCAGATATGAGAGCAAAACGTTCTCAAATAATTTACACGGAGGAATAAAATGGAAGAAAAAAATATTGAAAATACACTTAAAAAGATGGCCATTGTTTTAGACAAAGTTGTTAAAAAAGTAGATGAACTGGACAAAAGAATTACAAAACTTGAGATGAAACTTCTTGCAGAAGAAGGAAAAAAGGAAACTACAACCCAAGCTCAATCACAACAAATATCACAACCGGAAAGTAGAAGCGCCTCAGGAATAGGAAACTTTGGAACAGGATTTTTAAGCTCACTTTTTGGAACATTTGCGGGAATGAGCCTTTTCAACTTGCTTTTTAATAACAATATTTCTGCACATGAAGTTGCACAGCAGTCAGGACTTTCTGAGGATGAACTATCAGAGATAGACCACAAACTTGATGAATTATCCCAAGAAATATCACAGATAGATGAAAAACTTGATGAAATAGACCAGAGCATAGATGAGATAACAGATAACTCTATTGAGCCTGATATTACTGATTTTGGCTTTGATGATTTTGGAACAGGATTTGATGATATAGATATGGTGTAGGGGTAAAAAATGGATATAAAAATGGGTGTTGCTAAAGCAGGAATAAAACCTTCTGGAGATTACGATATTCTTGTTTTAAAATTTAAACCTTCTGTTTATAGCCTTGTCCTTACCCAAAACTCCCTTGCAGCAGCACCTGTCATTTATGACAGAAACCTTAGAGAAAAAACAGATAAAATCTCTGCAATTGTTGTAAATAGTGGAAATGCTAATGCCGCAACAGGAGAACAGGGATTAAAGAATGCAATCCAAATGGCACAACTGACTTCACAGCTTTTAGATATTCCAGATGACCAGACTTTTGTTTTTTCAACAGGGGTTATAGGTGTTCAACTTCCTATGGAAAAGGTTGAAAAAGGAATAAAACAGGCCTGTGAAAACCTTACAGAACTTGACCTTGAACTTGCAGCAAAGGCAATATCCACAACAGATAGTTTTCAAAAATACTACACTTTATCAGACCAGATAGACGGAAAAGCATTTCAAATTATTGGCATAGCTAAAGGGGCAGGGATGATACATCCTTCAATGGCAACAATGCTTGCTTATATATTTACAGATGTAAAAATTGAAAAAAACATCCTTGATGAAATAATGAAAGAAGTCACAGAAAAAAGCTTTAATTCAATAGATGTTGATGGTTGTGAAAGCACAAATGATAGCTTTTTGGTAGTGGCAACAAGGGAAGGTGAACTTGAGATAACAGAAAAAAATAAGGAAATTTTCAAAGAAAAACTTCTTGAAGTAGCTACCCAGCTAGCAAAAATGATTGTCAAGGATGGAGAAGGTGCAACAAAACTAATACAGATTAATGTCCATCAGGCATCTTCAGAAGAAGAAGCAAAGAAAATAGGAGAGGCTATAGCACTTTCAAATCTGTTTAAAACTGCAATGTTTGGAAATGACCCAAACTGGGGAAGAATTCTTTCTGCTGTAGGACAGCTTCATCTGAATATAGATTTTTCAAAAGTGAAACTGTATATCGGAGATTTTCTCATATATGATGGTGAACCTACAGACTACGATAGACAAAAAGCAGAAGAGTATCTAAAAAACAATACTGAAGTCAAAATAGACCTATATCTTGGTAGAGGTGATAAAAACTGGACTTATTACACTTGTGACCTCACATACAAATATGTTGAAATTAATGCAGAATATACGACATAAAAGATTTAAAAAATAATTTATGGACTAGAAAATCTTAGAAAATTAAAACCTTTGTAATCATACAATTCTTTCAATTTTTTTCTTTAACCCCAAATATTAAGAAATTTTAATCAAATCTTCATAAAACCTTAGTAATCAAATTTTAAACTATTTCCAGAAATTAAAAAGGAGGTAAAAGTCATGCAAAAACTAAAAACTAAGGAAGAGCCGAAAATTAAATTTGACCAGGTTGAGTATCAATGTAGATGTAGTCAAAAAGGCAAAGAAATTATCCTCGTTGCAAACAACACAGGAGTGTTAGACATAACCTGTCCCAAATGCAATAGAAGATTATTAGAAATCAGAATTTTTGATTTTTGCTAATTCCCTGTTTCTCTTTCTTCTTTTATTCCTGATATAAATCCTGTTCCAAGAAAAATTCCATAAATATGATTTTATTAGTTATTTTTCGTAAAATAAGTATTGACATTAATTCTGTTTAATCTTACCTTTAATAGTAATCATTACTAATAAGGAGTCAGAAATGGAAAAAGAAAAAATAATAATATTTGATACAACTTTGAGAGACGGTGAACAGGCTCCTGGATTTTCTATGACAGTTGAAGAAAAAATAACTATGGCACAACAACTTGAAAAACTTGGAGTAGATGTTATAGAAGCAGGTTTTGCTGCAGCATCACAGGGGGATTTTGAGGCAATAAATTCAATAGCAAAAACAGTTAAAGAACCAATTGTATGTTCACTTGCAAGGGCACTTGAAGCGGATATTGAAAAAGCAGGTGAAGCCCTTGCACCTGCAGAAAGAAAAAGAATTCATACTTTTATAGCAACTTCTCCTATACATATGCAATATAAGCTTAAAATGACACCGGAACAGGTATTGGAAAGAGCTGTTTCAGCGGTAAAATTCGCAAGAAATTTTACAGATGATGTTGAGTTTTCAGCAGAGGATGCATTCAGGTCAGAAAGGGATTTTCTATTCAAAGTGTTTGAAGCTGTTATAGATGCTGGAGCAAGGACAATAAACGTTCCCGATACTGTAGGATATGCAATTCCTGATGAATTTGGGCAGTTAATAGCTGATATTAAAAATAATGTTCCAAATATAGATAAAGCTATTATATCTGTTCATTGCCACAATGACCTTGGGCTTGCTGTTGCAAACTCCCTATCCGCAATAAAAAATGGTGCAAGACAGGCACATGTAACAATTAACGGTATCGGAGAAAGAGCCGGTAATGCTGCCCTTGAAGAAGTTGTTATGGCAATAAAAGTTAGAAAAGATTACTTCAAAGATGTTTATACTACAGTAAACACAAAAGAAATCTATAAAACGAGCAGACTGCTTTGCAGGATTACAGGTAGTTTTGTTCAACCTAATAAGGCAATTGTTGGAGATAATGCTTTTGCCCATGAGGCAGGTATCCACCAGCATGGTTTACTTGCCCATAGAGAAACCTATGAAATAATGCGAGCCGAAGATGTAGGAGTTCCTGAATCTAAAATAGTTTTAGGTAAACACTCAGGAAGACATGCATTTAAAACAAGACTTGAAGAGCTGGGATACAAAAATCTAACAGAAGCAGAAATAGACCATCTATTCAAAAAGTTCAAAGAGCTTGCAGATAAGAAAAAAGAAGTGTTTGATGAAGATATAGAAGCACTGCTTCTTGAAGAATTATTTAAAAGCTATGAAGAAGTTAAACTTATTTATTTCCATGTTTTAAGTGGAAATAAAGCAATCCCATCGTCAACTATAAAAATTGAAAAAGATGGAGAGGAAATAATATCAACCTCTTCAGGAGATGGTCCTATAGACAGTGCTTTAAAAGCCCTTGAAAAAGCACTGGGTATAACCGGAAGGCTTAAGGATTATACGATCCGTTCTTTAAGTGCAGGTAAAGACGCAATGGGAGAGGTTAGAGTGGTTGTTGATTTTGGAGGAACAATCAGCTCAGGAAAAGGAACATCTACCGATATTATAGAAGCAAGTGTTAAAGCCTATCTTGATGCTTATAACAGATATCTTGCCAGAAAAATATTCCTTGAAAAAAGAATTACAGAAGGCATTTAAGGGGGAAAGTAATTGAAAGGAAAGCTAATATTACTATTGATACTAATAGCCGCCGCTGCAGGTGGCTTTTTCTACTATAAAGGTATTATAAATTTTGATGCACCGCAGGTTAAATTTAACCAAAAACCTCAATATTTAGGTTCCGGAACAGAAGTTGATTTTACTGTAATTGATAAAAAACCAGGATTAAATTCTGTAAAAGTTTATTTAGTCCAAAATAACAAAAATATAGAAGTCCTCACAGATACAAACTTTCCCGAAGGATTAACAGATAAAACCTATAACCTGAAAATTGATGCAAGAAAATACGGCATTCAGCCTGGAAAAGCAAAATTAGTTTTTGTTGTTGAAGATAGTTCAATTCTCAAAAATAAAAAAACTTATTCTTATGACCTTCAGGTTGATTTAACTCCTCCAACTCTTAGTATCCTTTCATCTCCTGCAACAATCATAAATGGAGGAACCGGATTTGTATTTTATAGAACATCTCCAGACGTAGTTAAAACAGGTGTAAAGGTGGGAAACCTTGAGTTCAAATGCTTTAATAACGTAATTGATAACCCTAATATCTATGGCTGCGCATTCCCTTATCCATATTATTGGAGCAGGAAGAAATCTATTGTTGTTTTTGCCATTGATAGAGCAGGAAATAAAACTTCCCATGCCCTTATGTATTACTTTAAAAGGGTAAAATACAGACGCTCTGTTATTAACATAACAGATGAATTTATTGAAACAAAAGTAAGACCTCTGTCAGACAAAGATATAGCCGACCCTGTTGAACTTTTTAAATATGTAAATGTTCAGATAAGAAAAAGGAATGAAGATCTTATACATAAAATTACTTCCAATGTTTCAATCCATGAGCCGTTATTCAGGACAAATTTTTTACAGCTTAGAAACTCAAAAGTATTAGGGGGCTTTGCAGATTACAGGAAATACAGATATAAAGGCAAAATAATAAAAGGTGCAGATGCTTACCACAAAGGCTTAGACATGGCATCTATAAAAAATGCACCTGTTCAGGCTGCAGAGGATGGAAAGGTGGTATTTACAGGATTTTTGGGTATTTATGGAAACTCTGTAATCATAGAACATGGAATGGGAGTATTTACACTCTATTCACACCTCGCAGAAATACATGTAAATAAAGGAGATGAAGTTTCAAGGGGAACGGAGATTGGACTTACAGACACAACAGGACTTGCTGTAGGAGACCATCTTCACTTTGGAGTGCTTGTTCAGGGACTTGAGGTTCATCCAATTGAATGGCTTGATAAGAACTGGGTCAAAACAAGATTCTTAGAACCTTATAAAAAAATAAAAACATTATACGGAGGTCAGTAAATGAAGTTCTTCATTGATACTGCAAATATTGAGGAAATTAGAGCAGCAAATGAGCTTAAAATCCTTGATGGTGTTACAACTAACCCAACCCTTATATCCAAAACAGGTAAACCATTTATGGAAGTTGTTAAAGAAATTTTAGCGGAAATTCCAGATAAGCCTGTTAGCCTTGAGGTTGCCAGCACAGATTTTGAAGGAATGGTTAGAGAAGGGGAGATGCTTGCAAAATTGGGAGACAACGTTGTTATTAAAATTCCTGCAACAATAGATGGTCTAAAAGCCGTTAAACATTTTGAATATAACGGAATAAAAACAAATGTAACCCTTATATTCTCTCCATCTCAGGCACTTCTTGCAATGAAAGCAGGGGCATCTTATATCTCTCCATTTGTCGGAAGACTTGATGATATCAGTCAAAATGGTATGGAGCTAATATCACAAATCAGAACAATTATTGATAATTATGGATTCAATACAGAAATTATCGTTGCAAGTGTAAGACATCCAATGCATGTAGTAGAGGCTGCACTTATCGGGGCAGATATTGCAACAATACCTTACAAAGTTATTGCACAGCTTATAAAACATCCACTTACAGATATAGGTCTTGAAAGATTCCTGAAAGACTGGGAATCTGTTCCAGAAAAACCATTCTAAAAATCTTTAGGGGCTTTTGTGCCCCTTTTAAAAGAGATGAAATACAGAAAAAAAGGTATTAAAAAGGAACATCATATTATTGAAGACGGGGAAGAACTACTTGAGGATTTAGTAAAAAAGGGGTTGGTGAAGTCTATCATTCCAGGTCGAATAAAAACCACTCCAAAAGGCCAGCCGGGAAATCCTCGTCTTACATTCCAGTATGAAACCAATTCAGGTGCAAAACTCCTTTTGAAAAAAGGTTCAACAGTTCAAGAGGTTTTTGTGATTACAGATAACGTTCAGGCTTTGAAAGAATATATAGCTGAAAAATATAAAAATAGATAGTTTGGGAGGGACAGCCATGAATAATAGTGAAAAAGCCTTTAAAGAATGGCTGGATTCAAAAGGTTATCCTTATATATTTGTGGATCAATCTATTAACACTTTTGCTAGTTTTTTTAGAGGTATAACTAAAAGACCTGATTTTTTGGTTATTGTCAAAAATTTTGGGATTATTGCAGTTGATGTAAAAGAAAGAAAAATTAATCCGGATAAAGGTTATACGGATTTTATATTAGATGAAAAAGATGAGGTTTCTAAATATATAGAGTTTGAAAGAATTACAAGAATTCCAGTTTGGTTTGCTTTTTGTAAGCCAGAAGAAAGATATGAAACTTGGTATTGGATTCCCTTATCAAAAGTTCTTGAATGTGAAAAAAAGGTAAGTAGTCGTTCAAAAGAGGAGTTTAGAAGTATAAATGTTTCTGATTGTATTGTTATTCAACAAAACAGAAATGATGGATTGTCTAGACTGATGGAGTAATAAAATATAATTACTTACTTTGCTAATTAACTTTTAGAAAATTTTTTTATAGATTTGTTTTTCCCCGCGTTAAAGTATTATATTATTAACGAAAATTTAAGGATATAAAAAACTAACTGGTAAAGATATTGGCTAAAAATCCTTTAGAGTATAAGGAAGACTTTCAGACAAATCAAGAAAGAATATTTTATCTTTTTACTATTGTAGGTGTTTTCTCTACAGTAACTTTTGCCATAATAAATATATATTTTGGAAATATAACAATAGGTATTATAGAAATTGTTTTATCTTCTCTTGCAGTTTTAAACGCCATTTATTTCAAAAAAACAAAAAATTTTGAAATAGCAGCGACAAATATTTTAATTTTAGTTTTTTTAGTTTTAATGGCATTAATAAAAACCGGTGGATTTAAAAATCATGGTATTTTTTGGATATATACCTTTCCTCTTTTAACATTTTTTTTGAAAAATAAAAAGATTGCTTTACTGTGGAATTTAATTTTCATTTTTTCTGTCTTTATTCTTTTGCTTTTATCAATAAAGGGTTTTACCAAAATTGCCTATGACTTTTACACTATTTTTGAAGCAATGAGTGCATATTTAGCGGTAACTTTTTTAGCCTATTTTTATGCTGATACACTAAGAAAATTAATGGAAAAGTTGATTGATAAAGCAATTTATGACCCTTTAACAGGACTTTTCAACAGAGAATTTGTTATCCAATATTTGAAAAAGGAAATAGAAAAAATAAAAAGAGGACAAGAGAACTCTTTGTGTGTAATTTATATTGATCTTGATAATTTTAAACAGATAAATGATAAATATGGCCATGTAGTTGGAGATGATGTATTAAAAGGTATTGCAAAAATATTTTTAAAAAATTTTAGAAAATCAGACGTAATAGGAAGAATAGGTGGAGATGAATTTTTAATAGTTATAACTTCATGTAAAAAAGATTTTATAGAAGATAGATTAAAACTGCTTAGAAAAACTGTAGAAAATCAATTTAAAGAATATAATCTTTCTTTCAGCTATGGAATTATTCTGATCCCGGATGATACTCTTAATTCTGAAGATGCTATCAGATTGGCAGACCAAAGAATGTATAAAAACAAAATGAGAACATCTTAATTTTATTCTAATTTCCATAGCCTATTTCGCCATAAGGTATAATTTATTAAAAAACACTGAAGGAGATATTATGAACTCAATTCCCCATATAATTCCTGAAAATCAAACTATTTATAAAATTCTCATACCTGACCCATTTCAAGAGCCTATTATTGTCAAAAATGAAGATGAGTTTAAAGATTTAATCACAAAATTAAAAAAAGAAGGAAAAAATGAAATAGCCCGCCAGCTTACAGAAAAATGGGTAAATCTTCACAAAGAAACTTTCAAAATCAATCACAAGGGAAAATTTTTAAATCTCGGACATAAAACAGCAATTATGGGAATTTTAAATATAACTCCAGATTCTTTTTCAGACGGAGGAGTCTTTTACAAAAATATAGATAAAGCTGTTGAGCATGTATCCCAGATGCTTGAAAATGGAGCAGACATAATAGATATTGGCGGAGAATCTACAAGACCCGGTGCAACCCCTGTTCCTGTTGAAGAGGAAATGGAAAGGGTAATTCCTGTCATAAAAGCCATAAGAAAAGAGCTTGGGGATAACTTTTTAATCTCAATAGATACCTATAAAGCAGAAGTTGCAAAGGCTGCAATTAATGAGGGAGCAGATATAGTAAATGATATTAGCGGCATGACATTTGACCCTAAAATGGCAGAAACTGTAGCACAACTTGACTGTCCTGTGGTTATAAATCATACCCGTGGAAGACCAACAGAGATGCAAAAGGATGTATACTACGACGATGTTGTCCTTGAAATAATAGAATTTCTTGAAAATCAGATAAACTATGGAATATCAAAGGGTATAAGAAAAGACAGATTTATAATAGACCCGGGAATAGGTTTTGGAAAGTTAGTAGAACATAATATTGAAATCATCAAAAGATTATCTGAGTTCAAAGTCTTAGGTCTGCCAATTTTAATAGGCATTTCCCGAAAATCATTTATTGGAGTAATTTTGAAAAACCTTATGGGAAAAGATGATGTTCCGCCGAAAGATAGAATAAACGGTTCTTTAGGGGCTACAGCTTATGCTGTTTTAAATGGAGCTCATATAGTTAGAACCCATGATATAAAGGAAACAGCAGAATTTTTAACAATTATAGATACAATTAGAGGTTATAGGCTTGTTTGATAGTATCCAGTGGCTTATTGGGATAATCAAGTCAATACGAATCAATGACATAATAGATATCCTTATTGTTGCCACAATTATTTATTACCTTTTGAAATTTATTATTGGAACAAGAGGCTGGCAGATACTTATAGGCTTATTTATCCTTCTATCTATATGGCTTGTTGCAAAAATACTTCATCTTCCAACAATTGAATGGATTTTTGATAATCTGTGGAGTATTGGAATATTTATTCTTATAGTTGTTTTTCAGCCGGAAATAAGAAGAGGACTTGCAAAATTAGGAGAAAGGGGACTTTTCAGATATTCACTTATTTCCAAGAAAAAAGCCATTGATGAAATCATAAGAGCAGCAACATTCCTTGCTGAAAGAAAAATTGGAGCATTGATTGTTTTCGAAAGAAATATTGACCTTGAAAACTATACAGAAGGCTGTGTTAAATTGAATGCAGAGATTTCCCTTGAACTGCTTATTTCTATTTTTATACCCCAAACACCTCTCCATGATGGAGCAGTGATTATAAGAGACCAGGAAGTAGTTTCTGCAAGATGTTTTTTACCTCTTACAATAAATCCAAATATCCCCAAAAACATAGGAACAAGGCACAGAGCAGGAATAGGAATATCAGAAGAAACCGATGCAGTTGCTTTAATTGTTTCAGAGGAAAGAGGGGAAATATCTCTTGCTGTTGATGGAAAACTATTCAGGGATTTAGACCCTCTGACCCTCAGAAAAAAACTTATAGAAGTTCTTGAAATAGAAAAACCTGATTTCATCGGAAAACTAAAGAATAAATTGTTTGGGAAAAAGAAATGGAAAAAATAAAAGAAATTATTTTAAATAATATACATCTGAAAATCTTATCCCTGCTTGTTGCTTTTCTCCTTTGGCTTAATATAACCAGCACCCAAAAAACACAGATTGAATTTATGACCGAAATAAAAGTGAAAAATCCACCTAAACATCTAATAATCCAGAGAATAGAACCATCAAAGGTGTCCATACAAATAGAAGGTATCCGTTCAAAATTAAATCAGGTCAATATATCACATATTGAGGCTTATATTGATGGAAGGAAATTAAAAAAGGGCAAAAATATAGTTAAAGTTCAGGTTTCCCCTCTCTTCACAGATAGTTTCACGGTAATATCCATCAAACCTGAGAAAGTATATGTCTATACAACCTCAAAATGATAAAATATTTTTTTGTGTAAAAACTCAGGAGGTTATCAATGTTAAAGCTAAATATAAATAGATTTGGTGAGTATGAATTTGAAGATGGTATCACCATAAAAGAAATTATACAAGCTCTTGAAGGAGAAGGTAAAAAAATAAAAGGGGCTATAGGCGGTGTTTTAAACGGAAAAATAATAGACGTTCACACACCTATAAGAGAAAGTGGAGAACTTAGATTTATTACCAAAAAAGACCCTGAAAGTCTGGAACTTCTTAGACACTCCCTTGCTCATATAATGGCACAGGCTTTAAAAGAGCTTTATGGAGATGAAAATGTTCATCTCGGTATTGGTCCGACAACAGAGCACGGTTTTTATTACGATGTGGAAGTAGAAGGAAAAAGGCTTACAGAAGAAGACCTGCCGGTTATCGAAGAAAAGATGAGAGAAATTATAAACAGAAATTGCCCTGTTGAAAGAAAAGAGATACCAAGGGACGAAGCTATTGAGCTTTTTGAGAAGAAAAAAGAGATATACAAAATAGACATAATCAAACATCAGATACCTGAAGGAGAACCAATATCTGTATATACCCAGTGTGATTTTATCGACCTTTGTAGAGGTCCACACATACCATCAACAGGAGAAGCAGGGGCATTTAAGCTTGTATCCCTTGCAGGTGCTTACTGGAGAGGTAAAGAAGGAAATCCTATGCTCCAGAGAATATACGGAGTTGCTTTTTGGACAGAAAAGGAGCTAAAAAAATACCTGAATATGCTTGAAGAAGCTAAGAAAAGAGACCATAGGAAGCTTGGTAAAGAGCTTGAGCTATTTATGATAACAGATGAAGTCGGTGGTGGACTTGCCCTGTGGCTTCCAAAAGGAGCAATAATCAGAAATGAAATAGAAAATGCATGGAAACAAGAGCACGTAAAAAGAGGATACCAGCTTGTTTATACACCACACGTAGGTAAGGAGCACCTCTGGAAAACAAGCGGACATGTTGATTTTTACAGGGAAAATATGTTCCCTGAGATGCAAATAGAGGAGGAAGGGTATTTCGTAAAACCTATGAACTGCCCATTCCATGTTGAGATATACAAATCTAAACAGCGTTCATACAAAGAACTGCCCCTCAGATTTGCAGAATTGGGAACAGTTTACAGATACGAAAGAAGCGGTGTTTTACATGGACTTATGAGGGTTAGAGGCTTTACACAGGACGATGCCCATATTATATGTAGAGAAGATCAGGTTGAAGAGGAAATTAAAGGTGTTCTTGAGCTGATACTTGATACCCTTAGAAGTTATGGATTTGATGAGTTTCAAGTGTTCCTCTCAACAAGACCTGAAAAATCTGTTGGCGATGACAGAATGTGGGAAGTTGCAACAGACTCTTTAAGGAAAGCCATAGAAAGCGTAGGGCTTACATATGAAATAGATGAAGGAGGTGGAGCTTTCTACGGTCCCAAAATAGACGTAAAAATAAAAGATGCCATCGGTAGAATGTGGCAGTGTTCAACTGTTCAGTTTGATTTTAATTTGCCAGAAAGATTTGATATGTATTATATAGGGGAAGATAACCAGAGACACAGACCATATATGATACACAGGGCTATATTTGGTTCAATTGAAAGATTTATCGGAGTTCTTCTGGAACACTATGCAGGACAACTTCCACTATGGCTTTCTCCTGTTCAGGCAAGGATAATTCCTATTGCTGATGCACATATTCCTTATGCTAAAGAGGTTGAAAAGCAACTTAAAGAAGCAGGCCTTAGAGTTGAAGTTGATGAAAGAAACGAAAGAATGAACAAAAAAATAAGAGATGCAGAGCTTCAAAAAATTCCTTATATGCTGGTAGTCGGAGATAAAGAGGCAGAAAGTAAAACAGTTGCTGTTAGAACAAAGAAAAAAGGAAATATAGGAACAATGCCTGTTGAAGAATTTATCCAAAAAGCTAAAAAAATAATAGAAGAAAAATCTTTAGAGTTATAAATGGAGTGGTAAAGTGGAAATAAAAATAACATGGAGCAAACCTATAAAAATTTTTGAGCCCGGTAAATACAATACAGCAGAAAAATTTATAGAGCATTTAAGGAAGTTGATTGAAGAAATAGAAAATCCCTTACTTGATATGGAAGGGGTTTTTATGTTTTTATCAGGACAATTAAAACCACAAGAAAAACTTTCTGTTGTATCCATAGAAGGAAGTGCAGAAAGAACAATAAGGGAACATCTTTATAAAAAGAAAGGGCATGTGAGGGAGCTAAAATGTATATATAAAAACTATAAAGATGAAACTCTTTACTTAAAGATTGGAGCCTTAAGTGAAATAAATCCAGACATTCTGAAATATTCTGTATGCTCTTTAATAGATTATGTTGATCCGTCTTGTAGTGAGAAATGCACAGAAGAATACACTAAATTAGAAATAATTAATATAGGAAATTACTTTCCTTTACCTGAAAGATTACCTTTATCAGAAGAGGAGTAATCCTCTTCTTCCCACATATATCCCACTCCTCTGACAGTTTTTATATATTTTCCATATTTTCCAAGTTTGTCCCTTAGTTTTTTTATATGAACATCTATTGTTCTATCATAAACATCAAATTCATCTTTCCATATTTGAGATAAAATCTGTTCCCTTGATAAAACCTTACCTTTGTTATTTATTAGAAGCATAAGAAGCTTAAACTCTTTTGATGTTAAAGGAATTTCCTTTCCATCAACTTTAACTTCAAACTTTTCAGGGGAAATCTCAATTCCTTTAATTTTTATAAAGCTTCTTTTTTCTTTATCCTTACAACCCGTTCTTCTAAGGATAGCTCTTATTCTTGCTATTACTTCTCTTAGGGAAAATGGTTTCGTAATATAATCATCTGCTCCCAATTCCAGACCTACTATCTTGTCTATTTCTGTGCTTTTTGCAGTTAGCATAATAATAGGAATTTCCGAAAACCTTTCATCGCTTTTTAGTTTTTTGCAAAACTCAAGGCCATCCATATCAGGAAGCATAATATCCAGTAGAATAATATCAGGTTTTTCTTTTTCAAGGGATTGGAGGGCAGGAATACTGCTGAGAAAGGATTTTACATCAAATCCTTCTTTCCTGAGATTAAATACAAGAAGTTCATTGATATCTTCGTCGTCTTCTACTACATAGACAAGACTCATTTAATTCCCCAAATATGTTAAGCCGGGCACCCCCTACCGGCGTAGGGAAACTGGCTTACCGTTGCTCCCTTCCGGGCCTGGCGGGGTTCACCAGCCCCTACCCGGAGGGACCCGGCGATTTTATATCTTATTCCACTGGCGGATGGGGTGGGATTTGAACCCACGGTGCGGATAAATCGCACACAGCATTTCCAGTGCTGCCCCTTCGGCCGCTCGGGCACCCATCCAGCAGATTTTCTATTATATGTTATTTTATCATAATTGCAACTTCTCAACCTTATTTTATTTTGAATTGCTTAATAAATTCTTTAGTTGTAAGGACTTTTATATCTGGAGAGTAGAAATCCTTATCATTTGTCAGAATTAAATCGCACCCTTCATTTTTAGCTAATACATACTGAATTGTGTCTTCTAAATCCTTAAAATTCTTGTCATTTTCCATTAGATAAATACTTTCTCTAACTTCATATTCAGAAAAGGAGATTATAGAATAAACGTTAAGCAAAATTTTAATATCATATAATGCTCCTTTTCCATACTTTTTTTTCAATACATAGTAAACGGTAGTAATCAAATCGCAGCTGGTAAATAATTCTGTATTTCTATTTTGTAAAAGATATCTTATTGCTTTGGTAGCTGATTCATTTTCTTTTCTGGTTTTATCAAATGTATCAATAATTACATTAGCATCCACAAAAACCTTATTAATATTCACTTCCCATCTCCTCTTTTAGTTCCTGGAATGATTTGCCTTCGGTAACTCCTGCATATTCTTCAGCCCTTTTAACTATTTGCTCAAAAGCTTCTTTTCTCCTTTTCCTTCTATATTCTTTTATCTTTTCTTCCAGTAGCTCTTCAATCAAAACACTTTGGGGTTTTTTATAATACTCGGCCATTTCTTTTAATGCTCTTTCCACACTCTCAGACAGAACTATATTTTTTCTTACTTTTCTTTCAGCAGTTTTCATTTTCTTCACCTCTTTTACACATTTTTAATATACACACTTTAATTTATACATAATTAATCATACATCAACTTGAAAATAAATTCTGTATGTTATACGTTATTTAAAATAAACTATAACGGTAGAGGTATGAGAAATATACTTTTTGCGCTACTTTTGCTTTTTTCTGTTTCTTGCGGAGAAACACTTACAATAGCAGCAGCGGCTAATGTTCAGTATGCTTTAAATGAGCTTTCACAAAAATTTAAAGAAAAATATCCCCAGGTTAGTATAAACAAAATTATTTCTTCATCTGGTAAATTAACAGCCCAAATTGTAAGGGGAGCTCCTTATGACCTATTTTTATCAGCTGATATGAAATATCCTGAATTTTTATATAAAAAAGGGTTTGCTATCTCAAAGCCTGTTGTGTATGCGAGAGGAACCCTTGTTCTATGGAGTATAAAAAATATTCCCCTGAAAAACGGAATAAGTTCTCTTTTAAACCCCTTAATCAAAAAAATAGCAATCCCTGACCCTAAAACCGCTCCGTATGGCAGAGAAGCGAAAAAAGCCCTTGAAAAATCAGGAATATACCAAAAGGTAAGGTACAAACTTGTATAT